>PKCW01000024.1 GCA_002862965.1 Pseudomonadota bacterium | reverse complement strand
TTCATAGCTGCCGCCGTCGACCTGCAGATTCTGGCCACTGATGTAGCCCGCCTGGGCCGAGCACAGGAAAGCGCAAGCATCCGCGAACTCCTCAGGTCGCCCAAACCGCCTGGCAGCGACCGGTTTGAGCAACTCCGCGCGGGCTTGCTCTTGGGAAATCTGCCTGCGCTGGGCCAGTTGCCCAGTCATGTATGCGATGCGGTCGGTCTCGATGCGTTCGGGCAGCAGGTTGTTGATGGTGACATTGTCCCGCACCACCTCGTTGGACATGGCCTTCGAGAAGGCGGTCAGGCCCGCTCGCGAGGCCGTCGAGAGTCCGAGCATCAGCTTCGGCGATTTCACCATGGCCGACGTGATGTTGACGATGCGCCCGAAGCGGCGCTCCCGCATCCCGGGCACCACCGCCTGGATCAGCAAAATGCCGCTGAGCATGTTGCTCTCGACGGCCGCGATCCACGTTGCGTGGTCCCATTGCCCGGCTTCGCCTGGCGCTGGCCCGCCGTTGTTGGTCACCAAGATGTCAGGGGACGGACAGGCGGCCAGCAGCGCGGCGCGCCCCGCATCGGTGCCGACATCCCCCATGACGGCGACCGGAGGCTGGCCCGACACCGCCGCGATCTCCGCAGCGGCTGCATGCAGCGCCTGCGCATTGCGGCCATTGATGACCACCATGCAGCCTTCCCGCGCGAGCGCCAAGGCGCATGCCTTCCCGAGTCCTCTCGAAGAAGCGCAAATGATGGCCTTGCGGCCAGCGATGCCCAGATCCATCGGTCACTTCCTATTCGAGCTTGCCCATGCGCCGAACCGCCTGGTTCATGCGTGCAGCGTCCTGACTCCAGAATGCCCGGAACTCGTCCGCGTCGAGGTAGGCGGGAGTTCCCTCCGCCTTGAGCAGCGCTTGCTTGAATTCGGGATTCTCGGCGGCGATGCGAAATGCCGACTGCAACCGCTCCATCACGGCCGGCGACACGTTAAACGGTACGAAGGCCCCCGTCCAAGGCAGCACGCCCACGTTCAGTCCCGAGGCCTCGGTGCTTGGAGCGGACGGGAACTGTGGCCACGCCTCCGCCCCCACGGTGGCCAGGACGCGCAGCTTACCCGCCCGGACATGGGAAGCGATCGAGGAACGCGGCAACATCGTGAAATCGACCTGGCCGCCAAGCAGCCCCACCATCAGGGGCGCGCCTCCCGCATAGGGGATGTGGTTGAGCTTGAGCCCGGCCTCATGGGCAAAGATCTCCACCGGAATGTGCACGGTGCCATAGTTCCCTGACGAGCCATAGCTCATCTCGCCGGGCCGCGAACGCGCACGGACCATCAGTTCGCTCAAGGTTTGCAGAGGGCTATCGGCCCTCACCACGATAGCGAGCGGATCGGTGCTGATGCGCGCCACCGGCTTGAGCTGGCTCAGCAGGAATGCCGGCTTTTGCTGGTTGACTTGGGCTTGCTCAGGCAAAGTTGACAAGCTCGACAGCGTGAAGAGGATCGAATAGCCGTCAGGCTTGGCGCTGGCGACGGCGGCCGCGCCGATCGCACCGGCCGCGCCCGCGCGGTTCTGAACCACCACGGGCTGGCCAAGCACCCGCTCCAGCGACGGCGCGAACTGCCGCGCCACGCTGTCGGCAAGGCCTCCAGGCGGAAAAGGTACCACCAGGTTCACGGGCCGGCGAGGAAAGGCATCCTGGGCAGCAAGCGGATTGGAAGCAATGCCGGCCGCACTCACGAGCAGCCAACGGCGACGAGACATCTGGAACGGGTTCTTCATGGGAACTCCTTCAGTCCCACACCACGTGCACTTCATGGGGGCCACGCAACTGGGCCCCGGAGATCCGGGGAGCGGGCCTCGCAGGGTCCAGCCGCAGGTTGGGCAATAGATCCAGCACGGCATTGAGCGCCACCTGCATCTCGGTCTTGGCGATGAACTGGCCGATGCACATGTGCGGACCGAAGCCAAAGCCGAACGAGGGCTTGGGCTTGCGGTCGATGTCGAACCGATCGGCCTGCTCGAAGGCCTCCTCATCACGATTGGCCGACATCACGATCGCCTGCACCATCGCGCCCTTCGGGATCTGCGCGCCACCGATCTCCAGATCCTCGGCCGCCTGGCGCACCTTGAATGTCGCGACGGGCTCGAACCGAACCGCTTCGTCGATCGCCTTGCCGACCAGCGCGCGATCATTCCGCACACGCTCGAGCAGTTCCGGCCGCTCCAGCAGCAATACCAGCAGCGACCCGAAGGTGCGCGTGGTGGTCTCACCGGCGGCCGGCAGCAGCGAGCGCACGAAGGTCGAGATCTCATGGTCGTCCAACTGGCGGCCCTCGTACTCAGCGCGAATCAGCCTGCTGATCAAATCCTCCCCCGTCGCGCCTTCGGCCCGCACCTGAACCACCGCTTCCTTGACTGCGTCATAGAGCATCTTGGCGGCCTCCATGGCCGCTCCGCGCGCCCGGGCTGCCTTTTCCGGGTCGACCTGGGGTCCCGCGAGGATGGCCAGGGCCCAGGCGGCGACCTGGTGGATGCGCTCTGGATCATTTTCCGGAAAACCGATCAGCGAATAGATCAGTCGGATGGGAAAGTGCAGCGCGAAGTCCATCAGGTCAGCGCGCTTGCAGGCTACCAGCGGCAGCAGGTATTCATCGCGAATGATGGCGTCCATCTTAGGCTTCCACCGGGTGACCACGTCGGGCATGAAGACCGGTTGCAGCAGTGCCCGTGCCCGGCGGTGCTCCTCTCCGTCCATCCCTGTCAGGATCAAGCCGTCAAAAAAAGCGCCCAGGCCTTCCGCGATGAAGCCACTGGTAAAGCGGGTCGGATCCCGAAGCACCGCCATCACGTCACGGTACTTGAAGACCGTGAACGTCGGACGGTTCGCATCTTGGCCCGCGATATTGGGCACACCGAGCCCGGCCATGAAGTTTTCCGCCACCACGGGGGAATTTCGGCGCATGGCGGCGTAGACCGCATGGAGATCGACGTCGGATCCGCGGTAGTTGTCCGCGACCCCCGCAAATGCCCGTTCAAGGGATGAAGTTCTGGTGCTGGTCATCGCAGGCCTCCTTCGCAAACTATGCATGGCGCTCGGTGATTTATAGACATTTTTTCGAATTGTGCATCATTTAACACATATCAAATAACTCGTAAACCCGTGAAGGCACATAGTAAACACCTATGTCACTTCGATGAACATATGATCACAATCAAAAAAAGTGTTCAATCATTTCATGAGCAACCATTCCTCAAGCCCGCCTCTCTCTGAGGCTCGCCGTCCAAAGGCCCAAGGAGTCGGCGAAAGCACTGGCCGCGTGGCCGGAGCGGCGAGGCAGGTTGACAGAACCCTCTCGGATGGCCAATACCTCGATGAATGCGCTGTAGGCCGCCCGATCATGGACGCGCATCTGCCTCCGATCGACCCCATAAAGGATCAACATCCCTTGGGTGATCACCGCCGCCGGGTGGCGCGGGAGCGGCGCGAGCGCATGCGCGAACGCCTGATTGCGGCCACCATGGACGCCTACCGCAAGAACGCGGGAAAACGCCGCCCCGTGATCGATGACGTGATCCGTGCGGCCAATGTCTCCCGCGGCACTTTCTATAAATACTTCGACACGCTGGACGAAGTTCTTGCGGAGATCGGCCGCACCACAGCGAGCGAAATGCTGCAGAGTTTCGAACGCCTGTTCGAGCCCCTGGATGACGGCGCAGTGATGCTCGCCACGGGCCCGTTGATGGCGCTGGCCCGTGCGGCGATGGATCCTGCCCATGGCGCCATAGTTTCGCATGCGGACTTGGTCGATCGCATCAACGGCGACGATCCGCGCCGCCAATTGGCTTTCCGCAGCCTGAACTATGGACGCGAGCAAGAAAGTCGCTTGCGAGATGTTGCTGTCCTGAGTATCGATTCTTGGGATGCCTGTCATCTAAGGCGAGCTCGTGGACGGGACGCTGTGCGTAAGGCGGTTCGTTGGATATACGAAGGGCGAACGTACCAGGGTCGAAAGCCGACGGCGCCAGAAGTATTTGCCCCTGACGGTCGTGAGCATCGGGCCGGCCAAGATAGAATCCAGCAACTCATACTCAAAGTGGAGCGTCAATTTGAAGAAGCCTTGCGAGTCGATGAATGTTCGAGCTTTTTGTATGAAGTTGGCGGGCGTTTTCAAATTCTTCAGCGTCGAGGGGACAGTATCAAGTGTTTTCACACCGACCGGTTGTCTCAGGCGCTTCGGTTTTCTACGCCGAGCCATTTGCATTGCAAGC
>PKCW01000215.1 GCA_002862965.1 Pseudomonadota bacterium | reverse complement strand
GGAGAGACCCAAGAAAGCACTCGGCGGGCTGACGCCCGCCGCATACGCCAAACGGATGGCCGATATCGGCTACCCTAACCCCGGACTCTAAATGGCCCCGCTACTGAAAGCGGGGGGACGTCGGATCGCCCGCGCGTCCCGCGTCCGGTCCAGCCGGTAGATAATCCCCCGCAGGGGCCCGACCGGGGCGCCAAGCGCGGCCATGGGCTTGAGGCGCTCGAGCATGGTGATCGTGCCGCGGGCAAATTCGCGGGCGGAAAGGATCTCGGGGGGGATGGGACTGACCAGGAGGTCCGCGGCCAGGACGGCCGCGTCCTGAAGCGGCCCTACGGCGCCCTGGGTGTCCACCAGGATGAGGTCGTAGCGGCCTTCGAGGCGCCGCAGCAGGTGGCGGAGACGGACCCGGCCGTCCGGGGTGTGCAGGATCCAGTTCTGCAGCCGCCCCTCCGGGTCATCCGAAGTCACAATATCCAGGTTGGGGATATTGGTGCGACTGATCGTCCCGTCCGGGGTGGCATCGACGATCAGGCGAGTGAGCCCGCCGGCGGCCCGCTCCGTGATGGGGTAGTAGGAGGAGAGCGTCGGTTGCGGGTCGGCGTCCACCAGCAGCACGCGCTGGCCTATATCCGCCAGCAGCGCAGCCAGATTCGCCGCCAGGGTGGTCTTGCCGACCCCTCCCTTGGTCGAAACAATCGTCAGCGAAAGAGCCATCGTATTCTTCCCATGTGCAGATCCATTGACACACTGGGTGGTGTTTGCGATGATCCTTGGCTATTCGACTTTTCCTTCCTGATTGTTCCTGATCGTTTCGGGCCGTTAGCTCAATGGTAGAGCAGCTGACTCTTAATCAGTAGGTTCGGGGTTCGAGTCCCTGACGGCCCACCATCTTTCCGCATCCGTCCAGTCTGCCGCACATGCTTTCCCGAATTCGGGGGCAATGCGCTGCGGGTATCGCCCGCCGGGAAAAGACGCGTTAGGCCCGACACTGCTTTGGCGCAATCGCCGCGCTTCAGTCGAGGCCGCGCGCCAGATCCCGGATCAGGTCGTCCACCGCTTCCAGGCCCACCGACAGGCGCAACAGGCCGTCGGTGATGCCCGCCGCCGCCCGGTCTTCTGCGCCGAGCCGGCCATGGGTGGTGGTGGCCGGATGGGTGATCGTGCTCTTGGTGTCGCCCAGATTGGCCGTGATGGAAATCAGCCGCGTCGCATCGATCAGCCGCCAGGCTGCGGCTTTGCCGCCCGCCAGTTCGAAGGACACCATGCCGCCGAAGGCCGACTGCTGGGCGGCGGCCAGCGCATGCTGAGGATGGTCGGGCAAGCCCGGATAGTGCACGCGGCTCACGCCCGGCTGTTCCTGCAGCCAGCGCGCCAGCGCCATTGCATGCTCGCTATGGGCGCGCATGCGCAAGGACAGGGTTTCAAGCCCCTTCAGGAACACCCAGGCGTTGAAGGGGCTCAGGGTCGGCCCGGCGGTGCGCAGAAAACCGAACACTTCCTTGCCCACCGTTTCGGCGTCCCCCACGACCGCGCCGCCGAGACAGCGTCCCTGACCGTCGAGGTATTTGGTGGCCGAATGAACGATGAGATCCGCCCCCAGAGCAAGCGGTCGCTGCAGCGCCGGCGTGCAGAAGCAGTTGTCGACCACGAGCCGGGCGCCCGCCGCATGGGCCAGATCCGCCAGCCGCCGGATGTCGAGCACCTCGCTCAAGGGATTGGTCGGCGTCTCGATGATCAGCAGGCGGGTGGGACCTGAGTCGATCGCCTGCTGCCAGGCTGCATAATCGGTGGCCGGCACGAAGCGCACCGCCACGCCGAAGCGCGTCAGGTATTGGCTGAGCAGGCTGGTGGTGGTGCCGAACAGGCCGCGTGCGGCTACCACCTGATCCCCCTGGCGCAGCAGCGCCATGCACACCGCAAGGATGGCCGACATGCCGGAACTGGTCGCGACGCAGGCCGCGCCGCCCTCCAGCGCCGCCAGCCGCCGCTCGAACATGCGCACGGTGGGGTTGGTGAAGCGGCTGTAGATGTTGCCGGGCTGCTCTCCGGCAAAACGGGCGGCCGCCTCGGCCGCGCTGGCGAACACGAAGCTCGAGGTCGCGTAGATGGCCTCGGCGTGTTCGCCCTGGTCGCTGCGCTCGATACCGGCGCGGATGGCGCGGGTCTCGAAGGCGAATTCGTCGAAATCCTGGTCCATGCCGCTCAGATCCCGTTGTAGATTTCGATCACCGGGAAATCGGCGCCGGCCGCATCGGCCCGGGAACCGTCCGAACGCTGCAGGGCGAGCGCGGCCAGATACTCGGGCGTGACATCACCGGTCACATATTCGCCGGAGAAACAGGAGCTGTCGAAGCGGTCGATGCGCTCGCCGTCCTTCTCCCAGCGCACGGCGCGCTCCAGATCGGCCAGATCCTGATAGATGAGGCGATCCGCGCCGATTTCGCGGCAGATTTCCTCCTCGCTGCGGCCGTAGCCGACCAGTTCGGCGGATACCGGCATGTCGATGCCGTAGACATTGGGATAGCGCACCGGCGGGGCGGCCGAGGCGAAGTAGACCTTGTTCGCGCCCGCCTCGCGCGCCATTTCGATGATCTGGCGCGAGGTGGTGCCGCGCACGATGGAATCGTCCACCAGCAGCACGTTCTTGCCGCGAAACTCGAGATCGATGGCATTGAGTTTCTGGCGCACGGATTTCTTGCGCAGCTGCTGACCCGGCATGATGAAGGTGCGCCCGATGTAGCGGTTCTTCATGAAGCCTTCGCGGTATTTCACGTCGAGGTGATGCGCGAGCTGGACCGCGACCGTGCGGCTGGTGTCGGGAATGGGGATCACCACGTCGATGTCGCGGTCCTGCCACTCGCGTTCGATCTTCCGGGCCAGATAGTCGCCCATCCGCAGCCGCGCCTTGTAGACCGAGACGTTCTCGATGATGGAATCGGGCCGGGCGAAGTAGACGTATTCGAAGATGCAGGGCGAGTGCAGGGTATGTGCGGCGCAGACCTTGCGATGGACCTGGCCCGAGCGGTCGATGAACACGGCCTCGCCCGGCTGCACGTCCGCGATCGGCTCGAAGCCGAGCACCTTCAGCGCGACGCTCTCCGAGGCGATCATGTAGCTCACGCCCTGCGCGGTTTCGCGCCGCCCGTAGACCAGGGGACGGATGCCGTAGGGATCGCGGAAGCCGACGATGCCGTAGCCCGTGATCATGGCCACCACGGCATAGGCGCCGCGACAGCGGCGATGCACCCCGGCCACGGCGGCAAACACGTCCTCGGGCTGGATGCGGATCTTGCCCTGCACCTGCAGCTCATGCGCGAAGACGTTGAGCAGCACTTCCGAATCGGAGGTGGTGTTGATGTGGCGCATGTCCTGTTCGAACAGCTCGCGTTTGAGCGCCTCGGCATTGGTGAGGTTGCCGTTGTGCGACAGCGAGATGCCGAAGGGTGAGTTGACATAGAACGGCTGCGCCTCGGCTGCCGTGGCGCAACCGGCCGTCGGGTAGCGGGTGTGGCCGATGCCCATGTCGCCGAGCAGGCCGTACATGTGTTGCGCCTGGAAGATGTCGCGCACCAGGCCGTTGTCCTTGCGCAGATAGAGCCGGTCGCCGTCGCAGGTCATGATGCCCGCAGCGTCCTGCCCACGGTGCTGGAGCACGGTCAGGGCATCGTACAGATCCTGATTCACGGGCGCCTGACCCACGATGCCGACTACACCACACATGCGGGGACTCCTCGTAAAAATTGGCCGATCAAGTCCCGAGACCCTCGACCGGGGCAGGCGTCTGGACGTCTGCGGGCAACCGGGCCTGGAACCGGGCCGCCAGCGGAAGGAAATAGGGCACCAGCGCCGAGCGTACCCACCATTCGGAGCGCGGCAGCGGGGTGAGTTGGGCAAGCATCACGGCCAGCGTGATCAGCGCAGCCGCACGCGCGGCCCCAAACGCCATCCCCAGCAGGCGGTCGACGCCACCCAGGCCCAGCCGCCGGATCGTCTGGCCCATCAGCCGGTTGATCAGTCCACCGAGGATCAGCACCACTGCGAACACCAGCACGCCGGCTACCACACGGCGCAGACCGTCCTGCGCAATGAGTCCTGCAAGGTAGGGTTGGACCGCTGCGGCGCCCCAATAGCCCGCGGCGGCGGCCGCCACCCAGGTCGCCAGTGACAGTGCTTCCTGGACCAGCCCGCGCAGCAGGGCAATCCCGAGCGAGATCGCCACCACCACCAGAATCAGGACGTCGATCGGGTTGACCATGACTGGATTCCGTCCACAG
>PKCW01000118.1 GCA_002862965.1 Pseudomonadota bacterium | reverse complement strand
CCGCGGACGTCGACGAGAACGGGAAGCCGGAATATCCGGATGTCGATCGGTTCGGCTTCCAGGGCGCGCAGGCGTCGCTCAAATACAATCTGGTCGACGTCTACACCAATCCGGTCGGTATCGCGCTCTACTTCGAGCCGGGCTATTCCGAAATCTTCAAGATCACGGGTCAGGAACAACAGGAGTTGTCCTTGGAGACCAAGCTGATCGTCCAGAAGAATTTTCTGGAGGACCAGTTGGTCTGGGCCATCAATCTGACGCCGGAGTTCGAGGTGCGCAAATTTGACGGCGAGGAAACCTGGGAAACCGAGCTGGCGCTCGAACTCACCTCAGGCCTTTCCTATCGCTTCGCCCCCCGGTGGTTCGGTGGGCTGGAGACGCGCTATCACTCCGAATATCCCGACTGGCCGGACAGTGATCTGCGCGAACACTATGCCATCTTTGCCGGCCCGAACGTGCACTATGGCGCCGAGCGCTGGTGGTGGACCCTGACCTACCTGCCCCAACTCACGGGTCGGCCCGTGGATGAGGCGCGTGACGAGGACCTGCACCTGCACGAGCATGAGAAGCGCGAAGTCCGCATGAAGGTCGGCTACAACTTCTGAACACGGAGCGATGCGGCGATGAACGAGCGTTCAGCCTTCCTGCTGCTGCCCTTGGCCGCACTGGCCGTTTCGCCGGCTTGCTACGCGGTGCAGTACCTCTCGGTCGACCAGGCGCAAGCGCTGATGTTTCCGGATGCGGTCCTGACGCCGTCGCCATTGACCCTTACGGCCGAGCAGAAGAAAACCATCGAAGTCCGCACGGGAACCAAGGTCCGCCAGAGCGAGCTCCGGCTCTGGCGCGCTCCGGGCGGCTATTTTCTGGTCGATCAGGTGCTGGGCAAGCATGAGTTCATCACCTACGCGGTGGCGCTCGATGCTGCAGGGGCGGTGCGCCAGATCGAAATCCTGGATTATCGGGAAACACACGGCGATGAGGTCCGCCGCCCCGGCTGGCGCAGCCAGTTCGCCGGCAAGACCAGCGCCGATACGCTGCGGGTCAGCAAGGACATTCAGAACATCTCGGGTGCGACCTTGTCCTGCGTCCACATCACCGACGGCATCCGTCGCCTGCTGGCCACCTACGATGTCGCCATCCGCCCACGCTGAGACGCAACACTGGCGGCGCGCCCGGCCTCTGCTCGGAACCTTCGTGGAAATCACCGTGAGCGCGCCGGAACCGGACTATCCCGCAGCCGCTTTCGACGCCGCGTTCGCGGCCATCGCCCGCGTTCATGGCCTGATGAGCTGGCACGACGCCGGCAGTGACGTCGGGCGCATCAATCGCGCCGCCAGCGGTCACTGGCTGTCCATCGACCCGTGGACCGGCGAGGTGCTGCGCACGGCGCAGATGCTGTTCGCGCGCAGCGGCGGGCTGTTCGATGTGACCTGCGAGCGCCATCTGCGCCGCGCGGGTGTCCTGCCGGATGCGCCGTCTGACGGCCCGGAACGCAGCGGCGGGATGGCCGACCTGACGCTCGACGCGAAGGGCGGCCGCGTTCGCCTGCGCCGGCCGCTGAGCGTGAACCTCGACGGCATCGCCAAAGGCTACGCCGTCGATCGGGCCGTCGCGGTTCTGGAAGATCACGGGGTCGCGGGCGGCTGCGTCAATGCCGGCGGCGATCTGCGGCTGTTCGGGGTGGCCGAACAGGAGATCGGCCTGCGCAATCCGCGCCGGCCGGCCCAGATCCTGTCGCTGGGACGCTGCCGCAACCGCGCGGTGGCCACGACCGGGGGTTACTTTCTCGATCCAGGGCTGGCGCTCGCCAGTGCTGTGATCGACCCCTCGAGCGGTCGGGCGGTGGCCTTGCCGGGCAGCGTTACCGTCACGGCGCCGCGCTGCATGCACGCCGATGCCCTGACCAAGATCGCTGCCTTGCAGCGACCCGACGACGATGGCCTCGTCGAGTCCCTGTTTCATGAGCTCCAGGCCACCGCGCACCTGTTCCCGACCGTCGGCGTGGAGGCTGACCATGGTGACTCTGCATCGCGTCAATAGCGTGCCTCGCTGGCAGCGCTCGTTTCTGTATCTGTCATTGTCGGGGCTCGCCGTCACGGGCCTCGCCTGGATGACCCTGCACTACGCAAGTGGCGGATTTGCCGGCGAAGATCGGCCCTACGCACGGCTGCACCAACTCATGGTGTTGCACGGGGTGCTGGGATACGCGATGGCCGTTGCGGTGGGCGCCTTCCTCGGCCAGCATGTGGCCACCGGCTGGCGCTCAGGCCGCAATCTCGCCACCGGCCTCAGCGTGGCCACGCTGTTCGCGGTCTTGATGAGTAGCGCGCTGGTGCTCTATTACAGCGGTGAGGAGTCGGTGCGCACGATGGCCAGCCTGATCCATCAGATGCTCGGGCTGGGCCTGATCATGGCCGTTCCCCTTCACGTCGCCGGGCGCCGTGTACGCCGCATGCAGGCGACGGGCGGCCGGAAAAACGGCCGGCATGATGCAGACTCGGCCAATGCCTGACACCACCCGAGCCTGAACCGGGCGAGGCCGCCCGGTGTCATCGTGGGCGGTGGCGCGTCGGCATCGCTGCCGGCCGGGCAGTGGTCACCGGCCCCGTTCCGCGCCGACTGTTCAGCCGTGGCCGGTCAGCTGGCCGAAGAGTCGGAACCCGCCGACGTAGGTGCCCATCGAGGCGCCCAGATTCACCAGCATGAACACCAGAAAGGTGTGCGCCACCCGGTTGCGCCACCAGCCCGAAACCTGCGCGACATCCTCGCGCAAGGTCGCGAAGTCGGCGACGCACGGCTTGCGCAGCCACAGTTCCAGCGCCACGGCCACCATCCCTGCGCCGATCAAGGGATGCAGGGTGGTGATCGGCGCCGCCAGGAAGGAGCCCAGGATGGTCACCGGATGGGCCAGGGCGATCAGCGCGCCGATGGCCGCCAAGCCCCCCGTCGTCAGGGTCCAGTCGAGCACCAGTTGCCAGCCGAGTTCGGGGCCCTGGATGAAGCCGACTACGAATCCCCCGATGATCAGGATCATGATCAGCCATGGCAGGAATTGTCCCAGGCGGCTGCGGGGCGGCGTGGCGACCAGGGCGGCCAGAGCGGCGTCCGGCGGCGCCGATGGCGGTGTTTCGAGATGGCGCACGATGCCGTCCAGGTGCCCGGCACCGACCACGGCCAGGATGCGCTGGCCGGGATGCGCCTGGGCGTGCGCGTGCAGCTTGAGCGCCATGTACTGGTCGCGTTCGCCGATCAGCGCACGGTAGAGCGGTTCGGCCTGATCGGCAAAGTCGGCAAATGTGTTGTGCAGCAGATCGCCGGTCTTGAGTCGCTCGATGTCTTCCTCGGCGACCTCTTCCCGGGTCAGCAGGCTCGCAACCAGACCGGCGATCAGGCCCGGTCGCTGCCACCAGCGCACGGCGGCGGTCAATCGACGCAGCGTAACGCCCACTTCGCGATCGATGAGAACCACGGGCAGGCCGGCGCCATCGGCCGCTTCCAACGCCGCCCGCAGTTCCGCGCCGGGCTCCACGCCGAGCTGATCCGCCAGCCGTTGCTGATAGGCGGTCAGCGCCAGATTGGCCGCGACCAGGCCCATCTTGCCTTCGCGCACGACCTGCAGCAGATCCATGCGGGCCAGTGCGTCGGGATCCCTGAGCGCCGCATGGCGGCTGGGGCACAGCTCGACGGCAACGGCATCGAACTGCCCGCTGGCGATCAGCTGGCGGACGGCGGCTTCGCTGGCACGGGAGACATGGGCCGTGCCGAGCAGGGTGAGGTGGCAGGAGCCCAGGGTGATTTCCCGCAGCGGCTCATCCAGGGCGGTATCAGGCCGGTTCACGAAGCGTTCCTTGACTGGACGAGGCGGCGGGGGGCGGGGCAAGATCGGGCACAGCATGCCGCGGGGGTGCTGTGGAATCAAGCGGAGGCGCCATGGATTGGCGATCGCGGTGGGGCTTGGCGCGTTCCTTGATGCTGCACCGGGCGCGGCCCGGGAGACGCAGGCGATTGGCCGGCTGCTCGAGAAGACGATGATGGCCGCGTACGGGCCAGAGGAGATCAAGGATCGCTTCGCAGCCTTCGACACGATCTGCGACGCGACGCAGGTGCGGCAGGACGCGGTCGACGAGATGTCGAACGAGGCGCTGAGCGACGACGGCAAGCCGCTCGACTTCATCCTCGTCGTCGGCGGCTGGGACTCGTCCAACACCGCGCACCTGCTCGAGATCGTGGAGGACCAGGGCGTACCCGGATACCACATCGACAGCGCCGAGGTGTA
>PKCW01000158.1 GCA_002862965.1 Pseudomonadota bacterium | reverse complement strand
AGCGCATCATCCTGGTGAGGCACGGGGAGTCCGAAGGCAACATCGACAAGACGCTTTACGCGCGCGTTCCGGACAGCCTGATCGCCCTGATCGGCCGGTTTTCCATCGCCGCCGTGTTCTGGCTGTCCGGCCAGACCAAAGTCGAAGGGCTGGCGATCGATCTGGTCCAGGGCACGTTCAGCCTGGGCTGGCCGCATCTGTCCGATGCGGCGCTGTCGCTGTTTCAGGAGGAATATGCGCTGCCGCTGATTCCGCCGGCTTGGGCGGCGGTCATGGCCGCCATCGCCGAGCATGTGCTGCCGATCCTGCTCCTGGCCGGTCTCGCCACGCGGTTCGCCGCGTTGGGCCTGCTCGGCATGACGCTGGTGATCCAGTTGTTCGTCTATCCCGGCGCGTACCCGACCCATGGTGTGTGGGCCGCGGTGTTGCTGTATCTCGTCGCAAAAGGGCCGGGCAAGCTGTCGGTCGATGCCTGGATCGCGCGGCGCTACCGCCGGAGCGGGTGAGAGCGCAGCGGATCAGGACTGCGGGTCCTTGTCGTCCGGGAACCGAACGTCACCATCGAGCAGGGAAAACCGCCGTGAGGCCTCACGCAGAACGTCGATCTGCCGGTTGAAGCGCCGGCAGCCGCTGCACACCGCCAGATGCATGCGCAAGGCCATGCGCTCCCTCACCGACAGCGGGCGCTCCCGCGCCTCGGACATCAAACGGGTGCTTTCACGGCAGCTCGGCATCACCGCACCTCCCCGAACCAGTGGTTTTCCAGACACACCCGCAAACGCAGGCGCGCGCGGTGCAGCGTCACATGCAGATTGGTCTGCGAAATCCCGAGAACCTTACACATCTCCTCGGCATCCAGATCGAGGAACTCGCGCATCATGAACGTCCGGCCCTGGCGCGGCGGCAGGCCGTCCAGACAGGCGGCGAAAACCTGCCAGAACTGATCATCCTCGAAACTGCGCTCGGGATCACCCCACTTCCGGGGCAGTTCCTCGGCGCGCCAGTGCCCCGTCCCGTCGAACAATCGATCGAGCCATTCATCGTCGCCGGCCTCTTCATCGACCGTGCGGCCGGGCTCGACCCAGCGCCGGCGCTGACGCAGGGCATCGACGATCTTGTGCTTCAGAATCGCGAACATCCAGGTCTTGAACGCCGCCTGGCCGCGAAAGGCCGCCACATTCTTCAGCGCGCTGACCAGCGCCTCCTGCACCACATCTTCGGCCAGATGCGCATCGTCCAACTGCAGGCGGGCGAACCGCAGCATCTGGCGGCGCAGATCCGCGATGAAGGCCGGATTCTGCAGGTGATCGGCGGCATCGCGGGATTTGTCCGGTTCCGACATCGACAAACACTCTTCGTTGGTGAGTCCGCCTGAACCACGACAAGGCACGACCGGGCGCCGGTCGTCCGTCCGGCGCTTCGACGGTCGGCTGAGTTTACGTCGTCCGGGGCAAGGCGCCACCAACCGAACTGGTGGAACGGTCATCACGCCCATCCCGAAGCAACGGGATCCGATCACCGGCGCGGCGTTGCCGAGAATACGGCGCCGGAGGCCTTGCCCGCGATTACAGCGTCCACCGGGCGCTCGGCCAGACGTCGCCGATGTCGGGACCGCCCCCGCGCCGCGCAGCCGCCGCAGAGTCCGGTCATGACCGAGTACGGCAGCGGGTTAGGCACTTCATCGCGGGTTCAGGGGCGGCTAAAATGCAAGGATTTATATCGGGTGCATATGAGCACCAGCACAATGCATGACGTCATACAGCGAGGACACCTATGCCCATCTCTCAAGATGATGTCCGCGATGGCAACATCTATGTCTACAAGCTCAAGTGCGATAATGGCGGCGCGCCGTGCATACATGAAGGCGTTCTATCCCTTGCGATCTGCAAGCCGCGCATCCGCCAGCGAGCGCAAATCCGCGACTGGATCATAGGGCTCGGCGCTAGAGGTACGCCCGAATTGACCCATCGTCTGATCTACATCGCAAGGGTGACGGCGGTCGAAGAAAATGGCGGCTATTACGGAAAGAAGACGTATCACGGCCGGCCGGATTGCATCTACCGCCACATCGACCCGGGCTACCAGTACCGCCAGGGCAGCAGGTACCACGGACCGGAAGATCTCGAACACGATCTCGGCGCACCGCCTCTTTTTGATCGGGCAAGGACCCTACTGAGCGCCTCGGGGAACTTCGTCTACTTCGGCGGAAACCCAGTACCATCCATCGATGAGGTGCGAGATATCTACGAGTGGCTGCCGCGCGACTACCGCATCAACCACGCGGCCAGTGACCGAAATAAACTCGAAGGCTTCATCGTCTCCATTTTTACGCAGTTCGGCCATGGCAGGCATGGTGAGCCCACCCACGGCGAGACTTCCGCGAAGTGCAACGTGAGCGAAGACGAGGTTAAACAGTTTCCGCGGTGCCAAGCATGATCCAGCTTCCAACACCCATGAGGGCCATCCTGATTCGGGTAGGCGTCGATCAAACTTTCGGGCAATGGAACGCGCCCTGCAACCCGGGGACCGGCGAGTTCGTCTATGTTCCGATCCCGCAAGACAAGCCAAACGCCGAAGGATTGGCCAAGCATTACCCTCCAATGATCAGCCCGGCTTTGGCGACTTTCTCAGCCCGCAACGGTGCCAAGATTCGCCTGCCAAATCAGTTGCTGGGTCGAAGAATGCATCTTGATCCCGACTTCGACTACCTGACCTATGGCGACACGGCAACTCGCGGACGAAAGTTGTTGGGTTTTCACGAAGACGATTGGATCATGTTCTATGCCGGCCTGTGCTCCGTGCAAGCCAGCAGCAGACTGGTCTACGGTCTGATTGGTTTGCTGGTCGTGGACTGCGTTCGTCGGGTGGCCGACGTTCCGCCCTTCGAGCACGACTGGAATGCCCACACTCGCCTGCTCGACCGTACGGACACGGACATCGTCGTCACCGGCAAGCCGGGGCTGTCGGGTCGCTTTTCCCGTTATCTTGAAATCGCCGAGTTTCGAAACCGGTGTTACAGGGTCCGACAGGATCTCTTGGAGGCATGGGGTGGGCTTTCCGTGAACGACGGCTGGATACAGCGCAGCGCCAACCCGCCTCTTTTCTTGAATCCGTCCCGATTTGCGGAGTGGCTAAGGCCTCGATTACCAAAACTTCAAGCGACGAACAACCCCGTTGCCCTGCTGGATGAACCAACTTGCACATCGTTGCCCGAAGCAGGGCCCCAACCCGTAAGTACGGCGGAAAGCTCGAGTGGTGTAGAGTGATCCGACGCTGAAACGCCGTTCGATCCCGTTCCGCCACTACCCGACGCATTCAGAAAACCCATGCAGATCGCCAGCTGGAACGTCAATTCGCTGAAAGTGCGCTTGGCGCACGTGCTCGACTGGCTGCGGACAAATCCCGTGGACGCGCTGGCGCTGCAGGAGACCAAGCTGACGGACGGCCTGTTTCCGGTCGATGTCCTGCGGGAGGCCGGTTACGCGGCGGTGTTCGCCGGCCAGTCGGCCTACAACGGCGTGGCGGTGCTGAGCCGGCTGCCGATGACGGCGGTGCGCACCGGCCTGCCCGGCTTCGACGATCCGCAGCAGCGCGTGCTGGCCTGCACCGTCGGCCCGCTGCGGCTGATCAATCTCTATGTGCCGAACGGCCAGTCGGTGGACAGCGACAAGTACGTCTACAAGCTCGAGTGGCTCGCCCACCTGCGCGACTACCTGCAAGCCGAACTGGCCGAGCATCCCTATCTGGCGGTGGTGGGCGACTTCAACATCGCCCCGGATGACCGGGATGTGCACGACCCCGCGGCCTGGGCCGGGCAGGTGCTGTGCAGCGAGCCGGAACGCGCCGCCCTGCAGCGCCTGCGCGATCTGGGGCTCGCCGACAGCCTGCGCCTGCACGAGCAGGGCGGCGGGATCTACAGCTGGTGGGACTACCGGATGATGGCCTTCCGCCGCAAGCGCGGCTTGCGCATCGACCTGATCCTGATCAGCGCCGCGCTGGCGGAGCGGTGCGTGGAAAGTCGCGTGGACCCGACACCGCGGGGGTGGGAGCGGCCGTCTGATCACGCGCCGGTGATCGCGCGCTTCGTCCCGTTCGATGAGGCTTGAGGCCGGCGTGAACCGCCATCGACCCGGCGCTCCAGACAACGGGGCATCGGATGAAACGACGCTTTCCCCAGCGGCATGCTCAGAGCCCAGGGTTAAGGCGCTCATTCCCGGGAAAACCCGGTCGCCGCAGCCGCGATGCAGTGATTTGCCATCATCCGCACCTCCGGAGCCCCCATGC
>PKCW01000231.1 GCA_002862965.1 Pseudomonadota bacterium | reverse complement strand
CTGCTCCCACCCCAATCAATGTGATCTGACTTGGCGTCGCGTGGGCAGTATGATCTGCCTACGTTGTCCGCTCTGCGATGTCTATGTGATTAGACTCCGTAAGGTATTGGGTGTGATCCCACATACCGTGCCCGCGCAATGGCGGGGCCGTGGGTCAACGCTTGGGAGAACGTCGGGTACTATTTGGAGAATGCCCCAGATGTCGGCGACCTCCTCGAAGTAAAGCTGTTCGACGACCTGCCACACATACGCCAGCGCCAGCAGGGAACCGCCCACGATGACGAGGGCAAGCAGCCACTGGCCGTGTTCCAGGCTCGCCAGCAGCAGGTACCATTTGCTGATGAAGCCCGCGGTAAGCGGCACTCCGACGAGGCTCAGGCCGGCGATGACGAATGCCGCTGCCGAGAGCGGCATCTCGCGCGCGGCGCCGGCCAGCGCCGACATGGACATCGAGCCCAGACGGTAATACAGGCAGCCCAGCGCCATGAACAGGGCGCCCTTGGCCAGGGCGTGGTTGATGAGGTGCAGCAGGCCGGCGGTCAGGCCCGCCGGTGTCAGCAGGGCGATGCCCAGCACGATGTAGCCGATCTGGGCCACGCTGGAGTAGGCAAAGCGGCGCTTGACGTGATCCTGATACAGCGCGGTCAGCGAGGCGAGCATGACGCCCAGCCCCGCCAGGACGGGAAAGACCCGCGCCAGGGTGACATCGGCAAAGGCATGGTGCGCGCCGAACAGATCGAAGGTGAAGCGCAGCATGACGTAGACCGCCACCTTGGTCGCCGTCGCCGCCAGGAAGACGGTGACGACCGACGGCGCATGGGCATAGGCATTGGGCAGCCACAGGTGCAGCGGGAACAGGGCCAGTTTCAGGGAAATGCCGACGATGAAAAAGGCAAAGGCGGTCTGCACGGCGCGCTGATTCTCGGCCAGAGGCAGCCGCGCGGCGAGATCGGCCATGTTGAGCGTGCCGGTGGCGGCATACATGAAGCCGATGCCGATCAGGATGAACGTGCCGCCCAGAGTGCCCATGATCAGATACTGGAACGCCGCCGTCAGGGCGCGCCGATCCGGCCCCAGCGCGATCAGGGCATAGGTCGACAGGCTCGAGATCTCGAGAAACACGAAGACGTTGAAGGCATCGCCCGTCGCCGTCATGCCCATGAGCCCGGTCATGCAGAGCAGCAGGGCGGCATAGAACAGCGCGGCACGCTCGCCGCCGATTTCGCGCAGGACACTGAGTCGGGCATAGGGCAGGAGGAGGGCGGCGACGGCGCTGATCAGCAGCAGCACCAGCGCGTTCAGCGCATCGATGCGATAGACGATGCCCAACGGCGCGGCCCACCCGCCGAGGTCATAGCTGATCGGCCCCAGCAGCAGCACGCGGTCCAGCAGCAGCACTGCGTTGACCAGCGTGACCCACGCCGTGACGAGCGCCGTCCACCAGGCGAAGACCTCGCGGCGCAACAGCAGGCACAGGGGCGCCGCGGTCAGCGGCAGGATCACCTGCAGGACGGGAAAATGCGCGGCGATCACAGGCTGGCATCCTGACGATGGATCTCGTCTTCCTCGATGCTGCCGTAGGCGCCGTGGATGCGGATGATCAGCGCGGCCGCCAGCGCAGTGGTGGCGATGCCGACGACGATGGCGGTCAGGATGAGGACGTGGGGCAGGGGATTGCTGTAGGTCGTGATACCGGCGTCCAGAATCGGCGCAGTGCCGCCCTCCACCTTGCCGAGCAGGAGGTACAGGAAGAACACGGAAGTCTGGAAGATGTTCAGGCCGATGACCTTCAGGACCAGATTGCCGTGCGCGATGAGCATGTAAAAACCGGACATCATCAGCACGATGATGATCCAGTAGGGCGCGTGAGCGAGGATGTTCATGCGGGACGCCGGGCGAACGCAGAGAACAACTGGATCATGACGCCGGCCACGGTGATGCCGACGCCGAGTTCGATGACGATGATGCCCAGATGCTGGCCCTTCTTGGGATCATCGGCCAGGACGTTGTAATCGAGGAAATTGCCGCCGGCCAGCATGGCCGCAAACCCCACGCCGGCGTAGATCAGCACGCCCAGCGGCATCATGGTCTCGGAGACCCGCGCGGGGACGATGGCTTCGGCGGCGCCCAGGCCGTTGACCAGCGCATAGAGGATGAAGCCGGCCGCGAACAGCACGCCGGCCTGGAAGCCGCCGCCGGGACCGTAGTCGCCGTGGGCCTGCACGTACAGGGCGAACAGCCAGATGACGGGCGTCAGCACGCGTGCCGCGACCCGCAGGATGACCTGATCATCGATCATGCGGATCGTCCTTCCGGCGCCGGGCGCCCAGCAGGGCCAGCACGCCGACGGCCGCGGTCAACACCACGGTCGCCTCTCCCAGGGTGTCATAGCCGCGGTAGCTGGCCAGGACGGCGGTCACCACATTGGGGATGCCCGTCGTCTTGGGACTTTCCTCGAGGTAGCGGAGCCCGACATGCTGGTTGGGCGGCGAGCCGGCATCCCCGTAGCGCGGCATGTCCCATGTGCCGTAGACCAGCGCGGCCCCGGTCATCAACACGACGATGAGCGGCACGGCGGCGCGATGGCGGGACGGGCGCGTCAGCCGGTTGGTGCGGTGCAGGGTGGCGAGCAGCAGCACGGTGGAAATCCCGGCCCCCACGGCCGCCTCGGTGAAGGCCACGTCGACGGCGTCCATGAGCACGAAAACGCCGGCCGAAAGCAGGCTGTAGATGCCGGACAGCATGACCGCCGTGATGCCGTCGCGCAGGCGCAGGATGGCCAGCGCAATCGCCGCCAGAAAACCCATCAGCACGAGCATGATCAGCGCTTCCACGACAGGATGCCCTTTTCGACACGGTCGCGGATCGTTCCGTCGTGCAGCGCCGCGCGACAGAGCGCGTGACTCGACACGGGATTGGTCAGCGCCAGAAAAGCCAGGATCAGCATCAGCTTGACGGTCACCAGCAATCCGGCGCCCACGAGCATGAGGCCCAGCAGGATGGTGAAGGTGCCGAGCGTTTCACAGACCCCGGCGGCATGGGTCCGCGTCAGGAAATCGGGAAAGCGCAGCAGACCGATCCCCCCGATGATCAGGAATACGCTGCCCGTCAGCACCACGATACCGGCCATGAGCGGCAGCAGGTCGGCGATCACGGCAGAACGTCCTTTTTTGCCGATGGCGCCGCAGGCGCCTGGCCAAAGTCGCGGCGCTCCACGAAGCGCAGGACGGCGATGGTGCCGATGAAGTTGATCATCGCGTAGGCCAGCGCGATGTCCAGCCATTCGGGCCGGCCCATGACGAAGCCGATCACGGCGATCAGCAGGACGGTCTTGGTGCCGAACAGGTTGACGGCCAGCAGGCGATCGTAAAACGTCGGTCCCAGAATCCCCCGCAGCAGGCCGAGCAGCATCGTCACCAGCAGGGCCACAGCCGCCCCTTGCAGCGCAAGGTCGAGCATCGGCTAGGATTCCAGCGCCGTCACGCGGCGATCCATGTCCCCTTGCATCAATGATTCCGCCGCCGGGCGCAGCAAGGCGTGGACCAGGATGTCATCTGCGCCGACCTCGATCGCGACCGTACCGGGGGTGAGGGTGATGGAGTTGGCGTAAAGGGCGCGCGCCCACGGGGTGGCCTGCGTGGCCGGAACCCGCGCCAGGGTCGGACTGATCGCCAGCCGGGGCCGCAGGATTTCCCAACACACCTCGAGGTTCGACAACACGATCTCCTTCATCAGCCAGGCCGGATAAGCCAGCAAAGCAATACCGGGCGTCAGGCCCTTCCCGACCGGCACCATCCGGCGTGACAGCCGCCACACCAATACACTGGATGCCGCGCCCAGCGACAGGAGCAAGGCGTCGGCATGTCCCGAGAGCAGCCACCACAGCCCGGCGAGGGACATCCAGGTCGCGATCGCTTTCGCCATGGCGGCCAACTCCTTGAATAGACGACGGGGATGCCACGCGGCCGGGCTTTTTTTCAAACTACCCAAGCCGTTCGATGGCGTCAACCAGGACGGCGGCCCCAACAAAAAAGGGCGCGCAGCCCGCCGGCCACGCGCCCAGTTCCAGGGAGTGCAAATTCAGGAGCGCTCGGACGTCAGCCGCCGACCGCTCCTTGCAGATGGTCCGGGCTCAGGACCCACGACCATCGCCTCAGGTTTAGCAGCACAGGGCGGGTTCCGCCACCGAACCGGTGTGCCCGGCGAGGGCATGGTCGGCGCCTGGCGCCTGATGTGGCACCGGCAGGGCGTTCGCAGCCGCCCGGGCCCGTCGGCGCCCTTCGGCGA
>PKCW01000330.1 GCA_002862965.1 Pseudomonadota bacterium | reverse complement strand
CGCGAGATCCTGCCCAGCGTCGTCGAAGGCAAGACCCTGCTCGCGCTGGCCCATGCCGAAGAGCAGGCCCGCAACAATCCCTTTGACATCGCCACCACGGCCACGCGACACGACAGCGGCTGGACCCTGAATGGCAGCAAGTCGCTAGTGCTCAACGCCGACAGCGCCCATCAACTGATCGTCGTCGCGCGCACCTCGGGCAATCGCGCCGACCGCAACGGCATCACGCTGTTCCTGGTCGACGCCAAGTCCGAAGGCATCACGCGCACCGACTATCCCACCGTCGACTGCCTGCGCGCCTCGGAGATCCGCTTCGAAAACGTGATGGTCGGCCAGCGCCACGTGCTGGGTACGCTCGATGAGGGCGCCGAAGTACTGGAAGGCGTCATCCAGCGCGCCATTCTGGCGCTGGGCGCCGAAGCGGTCGGCATGATGGAAATGCTGCATCGCGACACAGCGGCCTATACCAGCCAGCGCGTCCAGTTCGGACACCCCCTGAGCCAGTTCCAGACCGTCAAGCACCGCATCGTGGACATGTTCGTGGAAACCGAGCTGACCCGTTCCATGCTCTATCGCGCCACGATGGAGACCGAGGCGGGCCACCCCGAGGCCACACTCGACCTCCACGCCCTCAAGCACAAGGTCGGCAAGGCCGGTCGCTTCGTCGGCCAGAGCGCGGTACAGCTTCACGGCGGCATGGGACAGACCGAGGAGTTGCGCATCGGTCACTACTTCATCCGCCTGGCCGCCATCGATCCGCTGTTCGGTGACAAGGACTACCATCTGCGCCGTTATGTGGACCTGATGTCGATCCCGGAAGGGGAACCGGACGCCAATATCCTGCCCTTCTGAGACTTTGATCCAAAAAGGCGGGCGGTGCCCAGCAGCGCCGCCCGCCCCGTCTATCACCCGAATCAGGGTGAACCAGCCGCCGCAGCGGGCCGTCAACCCGCCCGCCTGCCCCGCACCTCGTCAAACAGCCATTTGCAACCTGCCATAACGCGCCAGATCCTCGCGCCACCGGGTCCGCCATGGTTCACTCAAGGCATCCGGCTGCATGCGCCAGGACCAGTTTCCGTCGATGGTGCCCGGGGTGTTTATGCGCGCTTCATCCCCCAGGCCAAGCAGGTCCTGGGCCGCCACGATCGCAAAACGCGCGACGCTGGCCAGCGCCAGATGAATGAAGGCGTCGGGCATCTGTACCATGGGGAATCCGAGATAGGCCTGAATCTCATCCTTGCGCGCCTGTGGCAGCGTGCGCCACCAGCCGCAAAGCGTCGGGTTGTCGTGCGTTCCGGGATACACCACGCTCAGCGGCTCGAAATTGTGCGGCAGATGCGGGTTTTGGGCGTCACTGTCGAAAGCGAACTGCAGGACGCGCATGCCCGGCATGCCCAAGGCCAGCCGCAAGGCGTCCACTTCGGGCGTGATCAGCCCCAGATCTTCGGCCACCAGCGCCTGGGGGCCCAAAGCCGATTCGATGGCCGCGAACAACGCGGCCCCCCCAGCCGGCTGCCACGTCCCATGGATGGCGTTGGGCGCACCCGCGGGAACCGCCCACGCCGATTCAAAGCCGCGGAAATGATCGATGCGAATCAGATCGAACCAATCACCCTGCCGCCGGATCCGGTCGATCCACCAGCGATACCCCTGCGCGGCGAGACGCTCCCAGCGGTAGTGCGGCATGTTCCAGAGCTGTCCGTCGGCGGAAAAGTAATCCGGCGGCACCCCGGCAACCTGGGTCATCTGGCCCGTATCGTCGAGATGAAACAGGTCCCGGTGCGCCCAGACGTCGGCGCTGTCATGCGCCACGAAAATCGGCAGGTCGCCGAACAGGAACACGCCTCGGTCATGCGCCCGCTGCCGCAGCGCACGCCACTGGAGGTCAAAAAAAAACTGCGCGGTCCGCGTCCGCATCATCGGTTCGGCGAGTTCGAGCGAGGCCCGTTCCAATGCAACGGCGTCACGGTCCCGCAGGGGTTCCGGCCAGGCATGCCAAGGTGTGTCTTCCCGGGCCTTGATGGCCTGATAGAGCGCGAAGTCCTCCAGCCAATGGGCCTCGGCGGCGCAAAAGGCTTCGAAGCGCGCGTGCAGATGACCATCCGCCACCAGCGCGTGATGGACCGCGTCCCAGTGCGCGGCCGTCAAGCCATGTTCGACAACCGCTTGCCCGTCCAAGCCCGGAAGGCGCTCAGGATCGATCAGCCGCTCGTCACCCGCGAACACCGAGCACGACTGATAGGGACTGCCCAGGCTGTCCGGGGGACACAGGGGCAAGGTCTGCCACAGGGTGAATCCCGCCGTGTGCAGACCATCGATCCATGCCTCTGCCATCGTTCCCAGGCGCCCGACCGGGCCGGGTCCGGGGAGCGAGGTGGGATGCAGCAGCACGCCGGCCCGTCGCTGCGCCAGCAAGGGATGTATCCGACTCATCAATGCCCTCCTCGCATCGCCGAACCCGCGCCGTCAACCAGGCCATGAGCAAACGGCCGCGTCAACTGATCAGGGACCGGCTCGCCCAACATCTGGTACAAGGCGGCCAGATGCAAGCGAAACAAGCGCTCGAACTGCGCTACATTGGTGGCCGAGTTGTCCCCCCCCAGCCACCAGAACCAGTCCGATGCCTCGCAGTGCGCCAACTGCCGCGCCGCCTCGGCTCGTTGCCCTTCATCGAGGCGCCCTTCGCTCACGACCCGATCAAAGGCGCGTTTGGCTTCGACCAAGAGATCCCAGGCGCGATTCTTGTCCGGGTCGCCGATCCAGATGGCGAAATTGCCGTAGACCCAGCTGCCGGCCACCACGCGCTCGAGTGGCCGGATGGGCTCGCTCCCGAGCGCATCCAGGACGGCGCTGAAGGTCGTCAGCTGCAGGCGGGGGTGGGCGGCCAGCCGGCGATAGAGTCCCGAAAGGAAATAATAGGCATTGTCCGGGTAATACTCCCAGGCGTTTTCGCCATCGAGGATGATGGACACCACCTGCCCGGGCGGCCGGTCCTGATCGGCCAGGCGCTCCAGTTCGTGCACCAGATTGGCGACCGCATCATCCCCGTGCCAGCTGCGATACTGGAAGCCGATGCGATCGGAGAGTTCATCGTCGCGAAAAAAACACACCGGCCCGCCAGGCGGCTGATATGGGCGATGCAGCTGATCCGCAACCGGGGCCTGTACGCCCAGCGAGTTGCGCAGCACGCCTTGCCCGGTTGCCGCCCAGCGAAAACCGGCCGCGCTCAACAACGGCAGCGTGCGTGCGCAGACCCCGCCTTCGGCCGGCCACACGCCCGCCGGCTCGAAGCCGAAATGGTGACGAAAGACGTCGATGGCCTCGCGGATCTGCCAGTTCGCTCGCTCGAGCCCGCCCGGATAGCCGGCAGCCAAAGGCAGCGGGGCTTGGGGCTGGGCCTCATGAGCGGCAGCGAAATCAAGCATCAGCGGCAGAATGGGATGACTGTAGGGGGTGACCGACAACTCGATGCGCCCGGCCTCGGCGAGCCGGCGGTAGCGCGGGATGATGGACGTCATCAACTCGGCCAGCAGGCCGATCAGAACCCCACGATCGGCGAGCGTGTAGTGCCCGCCCTTCTCGATCAGCGACTTGGCGCGCGCGTCGCTGCGCCGCACCGTCGCGCCCAGCCAGGCGAGGTGATACCACACCAGGAGATCGATGAGAAACTGATCGGAGAGGTAATCCAGACCCGCAGGATGCTCGACGACCCAGTCGGCCAGGCGCGCAAGCCGGCGATAGGGCGCAAACCGATCGATCACCTGGGCCCGGTCGATGCGCAGCGTGGCCTGGATCAGGATCAGTCGCTGCCGCGCCTCCGCCGGCAGCACCGGGCCGGCCAATGCCTGCAGCAAGGGATCGCGCAGACCGTCCCTACCGCCGGCTGCCGCGGTCAACTGGGCCGCGTAGTCGGCGATCTGCTCGAGCAGGGTGGGCGTGAAATTGACCACCGCCCGTGCCAGCGGCTCGGCCTCCAGATGCGCCGCCATGTCGACATAATCCTTGATGCCGTGCAGATAGGTCCACGGCGCTTCGTAGTGATGCTGGACGGGATCCTCGTAACTGGGCTGATGCATGTGCCAATAGAGCACCACCGGCAACGGCGCCTTATCGGACATAAGGCAATTCCTGCTGCAGCATCTCCGGCGTCACCAGCACCACGCCGCCTTCCGTGACGTGAAACCGCCGGGCATCCTCGATCGGGTCCTCGCCGATCACCGTCCCCGGCGGCAGATGGCAGCCGGTCTCGATGACCGCCCGGCGCACCAGACAATCGGGACCGATGACGGCGCGCGGCAGCACCACCGTGTCCTGGATCA
>PKCW01000319.1 GCA_002862965.1 Pseudomonadota bacterium | reverse complement strand
AAGGCGATGCTCGGTCAGGCCGACGTGGTGGTCGACTGCACGCCGAAGAAAGTCGCCGCCGGCAACAAGCAGATGTACGACGAGCTGCGCATCAAGTCGATCTTCCAGGGCGGCGAATCGCACACGCTCACCGGCCATTCCTTCGTCGCCCAGGCCAACTACGCGACCGCGCTCGGCCGGAGCAGCACGCGCGTGGTGTCGTGCAACACGACCTCGATCCTGCGCACGCTGGGCGCGCTCAAGCAGGCGGGCCTGCTCAAGCGCGCGCGCGGCACGCTGATCCGGCGCGCCTCGGACCCGTGGGAGGCGCACCAGGACGGCATCATGAACACCGTGGTTCCGGAAAAGTCGATCCCGAGCCACCAGGGCCCGGATGCGCGCACGGTCGATCCGGATCTGGATGTCGTCACGATCGCCGTGAAGGCCGCGCACAACTCCAGCCATCTGCACACCTGGTGGGTGGAGCTGACGCGCGAGGCCACGCGCGACGACGTGCTGGCCGCGTTCCGCGCCGCGCCGCGCATCGCCTTCGTGCGCACGCACGATGGCCTGAGCGCACTCAACAGCACCGTAGAGCTGATGGCCGATCTCGGCCGGCGCCGCGGCGACATGTGGGAAGTCGCGCTGTGGGAAGACGTGCTGACGGTCGACGGCAATCAGCTCTATTACTGCTACCAGGTGTTCAACCAGGCGATCGTCATCCCCGAGACGGTCGACGCGATCCGTGCGCTGTCCGGTATCGAGACCGACGCCGAACGCTCGATGGCGAAGACCGACCGCTCGCTCGGCCTGGTCCGGGACTTCCTGTCCGCCACTGACCGGGAGCCAGGCGCATGAGCACCTATCGCTACATCAGGTTCTTCGGCGAGCTCGGCATCGATGACGTGCCGCTGGTCGGCGGCAAGAATGCCTCGCTCGGCGAGATGTATCGCGCGCTGGCCCCCGAGGGCGTCCGCATCCCCAATGGCTTTGCGACGACCGCGGACGCCTACCGCTCCATGCTCGACCAGGCACAGGCCTGGGATCCGCTGCACGCCGCGCTCGACGGCATCGATGCCGACGACGTCGCCGATCTGGCGCGGCGCGGCAAGCAGGCACGCGAAATCGTCTATGGCGCGGGCCTGCCATCGGCGCTCCAGCAGGAGATTCTCGACGCCTACGGCCGCTTGCGCGCGGAGTACGGCGATGGGCTCAGCCTCGCGGTGCGCAGTTCGGCCACCGCCGAGGATCTGCCGACCGCGAGCTTCGCCGGCCAGCAGGACACGTTTCTCAACGTCCACGGCGAGCAGTCCCTGCTCGACGCCTGCCGCCGCTGTTTCGCCAGCCTGTTCACCGACCGCGCAATCCACTACCGCATCGACCAGGGTTTCGACCATTTCAGGATCGCGCTGTCGATCGGCGTGATGAAGATGGTGCGCTCGGACCTGGCCAGTTCCGGCGTGATGTTCACGCTGGACACGGAATCCGGCTTCCGCGACGTGGTGTTCATCACCGGCGCCTACGGGCTCGGCGAGAACGTGGTGCAGGGCGCGGTCGATCCCGACGAGTTCTACGTCCACAAGCCGAGTTTCCGCGCCGGCCATCGCGCGGTGCTGCGGCGCGCGCTCGGCGACAAGCACCTGAAGATGATCTACGCAGAGGGACGCACGCGCGAGGCGACGCGCAACGTGCCGACAGCGCAAGCCGATCGCGAGCGGTTCTGCATCGACGATGCGGACGTGCTGACGCTCGCGGACTACGCGATCCGCATCGAGGACCACTACAGCGGCAAGGCCGGATCGGACCGGCCCATGGACATCGAATGGGCCCGGGACGGCCTCGACGGACAGCTCTACATCGTGCAGGCGCGGCCCGAGACGGTCGCCTCGCAGAAGCACGGCACGGTGCTCGAAAGCTACCGCCTGACCGGCAGCGGCCCGGTGCTGGCCCGCGGCCGCTCGGTCGGCAGCCGGATTGCAGCCGGTCGTGCCCGCGTCATCACCGGCGTCGCGCAGCTGCCGGACTTCCGTCCCGGCGAAGTGCTGGTATCCGACACCACGACGCCGGACTGGGAACCGGTCATGAAGCAGGCGGCGGCGATCGTGACCAACCGCGGCGGCCGCACCTGCCATGCCGCGATCGTCGCACGCGAACTGGGGATTCCGGCCGTGATCGGCGCCGGCGATGCCACCGAGCGCGTCCCGGACGGGACCGAGGTGACGGTCTCGTGCGCCGAAGGGGATCAGGGACGGGTCTATCAGGGCCTGCTGGAATTCGCCGTCGATCGCACCGACCTGGCCGGCCTGCCGCGCCCACAGACCGGAATCATGATCAATCTGGGCAATCCCGATCTGGCCTTCAAGACCTCGTTCCTGCCGAACGACGGCGTCGGGCTGGCGCGCATGGAATTCATCGTCAACGACGCGATCAAGGCGCACCCGCTGGCGCTGCTGCATCCGGAAAAGGTCTCGGACCCGGCCGAGCGCGCGCAAATCGACCGGCTGATGCACGGTTATAGCGACGGCGCAGCCTATTTCATCGAACGCCTGTCGGAGGGTGTCGGCACCATCGCCGCCGCATTCTGGCCCAAGCCGGTGATCGTGCGCATGTCGGATTTCAAGAGCAACGAGTACGCCTCGCTGATCGGCGGCCGTGACTTCGAGCCGATCGAAGCCAACCCGATGATCGGCTTCCGCGGCGCGTCGCGCTACGCGCATCCGGCTTATGCCGAAGGCTTCGCGCTTGAATGCGCCGCGATGAAGCGCGTGCGCGAGGACATGGGTCTGGGCAATGTCGTGCTGATGATTCCGTTCGTGCGGCGGATCGCCGAGGCCGACGCGGTGCTGGCGGCGATGGCCGAACGCGGCCTCAGGCGCGGTGACAACGGTCTCAAGGTCTACGCCATGTGCGAGATCCCGAACAACGTGATGCTGATCGATGCTTTCGCGCAACGCTTCGACGGCTTCTCGATCGGCTCCAACGACCTCACCCAGCTCACGCTCGGCGTCGACCGCGACTCCGAAATCGTCGCCTTCGACTACGACGAGCGCGATGAAGGCGTGAAGGAAATGATCCGTCTGGCGGTAGCAGGCTGTCGCCGCAACGGCATCCATTCCGGCCTCTGCGGGCAGGCGCCGTCGGATTATCCGGAGATGGCGGAATTCCTGGTCGAGCTCGGCATCGATTCGATCAGCCTCAATCCGGACTCCGTGCTTGCCACGACCCGGCACGTGCTGCACGTCGAGACCCGGCTTGCTGCCCACGCTCCTGCGAATCCCGCCGAAACACGACGACCGGAGGTTATCCGATGAGCCTTCCCCTTCCCGTGCAGACCCATTTCGCGCAAACCGAGCGCATCGCCTACTTCACGATGGAGATCGCCGCGCGCGCCGACATCCCCACCTACAGCGGCGGCCTCGGCATCCTCGCCGGCGACACCATCCGCGCGGCCGCGGACCTGGAGCTGCCAGTCGTCGCCGTGAGTCTGGTCAGCCGCAACGGCTACTTCCGGCAGGCGCTCGACGCCGAGGGCCGGCAGTCGGAAGCCGCCGATCTCTGGGATCCCGCCACGACGCTCCAGCGCCTGGGCGCAAAGGTCGTGGTGCCGATCGAAGGCCGCGACGTCTGGGTCGGCGCCTGGCTCTACACGGTCGCAGGTCACGTCGGCGGGCACGCGCCGGTGATTTTCCTCGACACCGATCTGCCGGAAAACGACGCTGCCGACCGCGAGCTGACGCACCAGCTTTACGGCGGTGACGTCACCTACCGCCTCAAGCAGGAAATCGTGCTCGGCATCGGCGGCCTGCGCATGCTCGGCGCGCTGGGTTTCCGTATCCGCAAGTACCACATGAACGAGGGCCATGCGGCGCTGCTCGCGCTGGAGTTGCTGCGCCAGGCGACCGTGCCGGCCGACGACCAGCGCCCCGGCGAACCGCCGTACGACCTGCCCGACGTGCGCGAGCGCTGCATCTTCACGACGCACACGCCGGTCGGCGCCGGTCACGATCAATTCGACTACGGCCTGGTCGAACGGGTGCTTGGCGACTTCGTCGAGCACGGCACGCTGCGCCGGCTGGCGGGCGATGCGCAGCTCGACATGACACGGCTGGCGCTGAATCTTTCCGGTTACGTCAACGGTGTGGCCAAGCGTCATGCGGAAATCTCGCGCCGCATGTATCCGGGCTATACGGTGCGCGCGGTCACCAACGGCGTGCACCCGCACACCTGGACGCATCCGGCGCTGGCCGCGCTCTACGACCGCCATCTGCCCGGCTGGTGCAACGAACCGGAGATGCTCGTGCGCGCGGACTGCTGCCTGAGCGGTGCAGACCTGCGGCAGGCACGCGCTGTGGCCAAGCGCGA
>PKCW01000029.1 GCA_002862965.1 Pseudomonadota bacterium | reverse complement strand
GACATATCGCGCCTGACCGGGCCGAAAATCTGACCACGAACTTGCCGTCACCATGGGCTCGACCATGACAGCGGAGTCAACCACACGAATCGCCAGCGCTGACAGCATTAGTGCAGAGCATCCTTAGCGGTTCGCCTCGGGCGGCGACAAAGGGCTTTCCGGCGCCGCCCGGATCCAGACCGGCGCCGCGGCAAGCCGCTGATGCACCCGCAGGCGACGGTGTATGGGCCACCATTCGTAAAGGAAAATCTCCAGCGGCCGCCACAACGCCACCCAGCCCACGATCAGCAGCCCTTCGCCGAGCAGCCGCGCCGCGAGTCCGGCCGCCCATTGGTTCACCGCCTCGCTGGCGACGAGGCACAGTCCCAGAAACAGCAGCCCGATCACCAGCGCCGCGCGGCCTTCGCGCAGGAGCCGGTTGAGCGTGCGCCGGGTGCTCACGGCGCGCGCCGTGAAATAGTTGGAGAGGGCGTCGGGCAGCAGCGCCCGGGCGGCCGGGATTTCGGTCGCCGGCAACTCGAAGACCAGCGCAATGGGCAGCTCGGTACCGATTTCTTCCGCCGATTCGACCAGATAGGCGTCGGCGGCCGGATCGAGATCCTTTTCCCGGAACGGCGCGGGGTCCAGGCTGTGGAACAGCTGCGCCAGTCGGGTCAGGCGAATCTGGATCAGCACATGCCCATCGGCCTGTGAAAAGCCGGTTGGCGCTGCATGAGGCGCTGGCCGGTTCATGCGCCCGCTCCTGGTCCGGGAACGTAAAATGGCGGCTCTCGTTTCTCGTGGAGCACAACAAGATGTCGGACACGACAGACCATTCCCTGGGCTTTGTTCATCGGTTTCCGCTCGCGGTGCGCTGGGGCGACCTGGACGCCTACGGCCATGTCAACAATGTGAATTTTTTGCGCTATCTCGAAAGCGGCAGGGTCGCCTACGCCCATGATGCGTATGGCCATCCCGTCGGGCCGACGGGTGAGAATGTCATCCTCGCCGACACCCAGTGCAGTTTCCGGCGCCAGTTGCACTACCCTGGCGACATCGCGGTCCTGAGCCGCACATCCCGGATCGGCCGCACCAGCATGACCATGGAGCAAGTCATTCTGCAAGCCGGCGGCGAGCTGGTGGCCACCTCGCGCAGCGTGCTGGTGTGGTTCGATTTTGCCGACCAGCGCCCGGTGCCGGTCGCTGATTGGCTGAAAGCTCGTATCGCCGCGTACGAGTCCATCCTGCCGCAAGGGATGTGAGGACCATCGATGCTGCCGTTCGTCAGGTCGCATCCGCCGGGAGGTTCAGGAGGCTCGTGGGCGGACGATAGCCAGCTTGAGGCGCCTGCGGTCCCGATGGAGGGGCACGACGCGCCCGGAGAGCGAACGATGCATCGATCCCATTCCGCGCGTGGCGTTCCCGACGCCCGCAACTCACGTCAGACCCACGCCGATCGGCCAGCCGATCAACCCGCGGTCGATGCCCGGGCTCCGGCCGACCGGGGCGAGGCCGTGGCCCGGGACGCCGGACCGGGCCTGATGCCGCTGCGGTTTGCCGTGGTCGACGACGCGCTCTGCGCGGCGCCGGAAGTCGTCGCCACGCAGAGCGATCTGCTGTTCGTGGCGGCCGAATTCAACCTCATTCGTCGCGAACTCAACGTCTGGCGCGAACTGGCCAACCACGAGGCGCCGGCCACGTCGGCCTATGTCCAGGCGGTGGATCGCCATCTCGGCCGGCTGCTCGAGGCATTGATGTTGCGTGAACTGGGCGGGGATACGGAAAACCTCTGGCGCAAGGTGGATCTGCGTCCGGATGGTCTCAGCTTCCGTCACGAGCAGGGCCTGATGCGGGGCAGTGTCCTCGATCTGCGGTTTCTGCTGCCGGGAACCGGTATCGGGATCCGGACCCTGGGCCGGGTGGTGCATTGCGATCAACCGCAACGGGACGGATGCCATTGGATCGGCGTGCGCTTCCTCGACCTGGGCGATGCCGATCGCGAATTGCTCTGCCAATACCTGGGCGTCGCCCAGGCCTGAGCGCGAGCGTCCGCCCGCGGTTCGCCACGGCGCCAGCGCGCGGACGCCGTGCCCGCTGCTCCCGGCAGCGGGATTCGTCCAGACGCATTTGCGGCCGTGCAGGTCGCCCGCCGCATCGCTTTCCGCTTCCCCGGAGCGCTTCCCGCCATACCGATAGCCGCCGAATTGCGCTAGAATGCAGCCCCGTTTGACGGACTCGCCGCCACCGCCGTTTTCGCGTCTTGGGCTCGGCACATCGCAAGACCGGCGGAGACCTGCGGCCGATGAAGGATGCACATGCTGCGCGTTTGGTTGAGGACCGATGGCCCCGGACAGATCCGCCCCCCGCGACGGCGGCGGTCGGCCCCGGCGCCCATGCCCGAGCCTGACCGCCCCGTCCGCCCCGGACGCGTTTCCGCCCACGCTCCTTCGCCGCTGTCATCTACCGCTTTTCCCCCTTTCTTCAGCGTCGCGCACCAGTGCGCGCGCGCGCAACGCCTCTGTCCATCGTGCCTAACTCCCCCTTCGCCACAGCAGGGTGACGCATCATGAGCCAAGACTTGCGGGACAAGTACCGCAGCACGCCGCTCTATGGCGGCAATGCCGCGTTCATCGAGAGCTACTACGAGGAATTCCTGCGCAATCCAGACAGCGTGACCGATCCGCGCTGGCGCGCCTATTTCCAGGGGCTCAGCGAAACATCGGGGCAGCCGCGGGACGTGCCGCACGGCCCCATCCAGCGATCCTTCGCGCACTATGTGCAGCGCAAGGGCAACGGCGGTCTTGCCGCGCCGGGCACGGTCGAGGGCGGCGGCATGGCCGCGGCGGCGGCCCAGCAGCAGGCAGCGGTGCTGCGCCTCATCAACGCCTATCGCGTGCGCGGCCACGAGGTGGCCCGACTCGACCCGCTGGGCCTGTGGCAGCGCCCGCTGGTGGCCGATCTCGATCCCGGCTTTCACGGTCTGGGTGAAAGCGACATGGACACGGTGTTCAACACCGGTTCCCTGTTCGCCGAGGAACGGCTGCCGCTGCGGCGCATCCTGGAGCTGGTGCGCACCGCCTATACGGGCGCGATCGGCTCGGAATACATGCACATCGTCGACACCCGCCGCAAGCGCTGGATCCAGCAGCGTCTGGAAGGCAGTCTGGCGCGCCTGCAGCTCTCCGCCGAGGATCGGCGCCATGTGCTGATGCAACTGACGGCCGCCGAGGGCATCGAGAAATACCTGCATACCCGCTATGTGGGCCAGAAGCGCTTTTCGCTCGAAGGCGGCGATGCGCTCATTCCCCAACTCGACGACCTGATCCGCCACGCCGGCCGGCGCGGGGTCGACGAGGTGGTGATCGGCATGGCCCACCGCGGCCGGCTCAACGTGCTGGTCAACATCCTCGGCAAGTCGCCGCGCGAGCTGTTCGAGGAATTCGAGGGCAAGCACGACCTGTCCGATCCCTTCTATTCGGGCGATGTGAAGTACCACATGGGCTTTTCGTCCGATGTCGGTGTGGACGACCGGCTCGTGCATCTGGTGCTGGCGTTCAATCCCTCGCATCTGGAAATCGTCAATCCCGTGGTGCTGGGCTCGGTGCGTTCGCGCCAGGACCGCCGCGGCGACGGCACTGGCGACCGCGTCCTGCCGGTGCTGATCCACGGCGATGCCTCCTTCGCCGGCCAGGGCGTGGTGATGGAAGTGTTCAACATGTCCCAGACCCGCGGCTATCGGGTCGGCGGCTCGGTGCACATCGTCGTCAACAACCAGGTGGGCTTCACCACCAGCAACCCGGTCGATGCCCGCTCGACGATGTACTGCACCGACGTCGCCAAGATGGTGCAGACGCCCATTTTCCACGTGAACGCGGACGATCCCGAGGCCGTGTTGTTCGTCACCCGGCTGGCGCTGGAATACCGCATGGAATTCCATGAGGACGTGGTGATCGATCTGGTCTGTTACCGCCGGCAGGGCCACAACGAGGCCGACGAGCCGGCCGTGACCCAGCCCCTGATGTATCAGCGCATCAAGCAGCGTCCCACCTGCCGCGCGCTCTACGCCGAGCAGCTCGCGCGCGGCGGCGTGCTGGCGCCGCCGGATGCCGAAGCCGTCGTCGACGCCTATCGCCAGGGGCTGGACGAGGGGCGCAACATCGTGCGCGAGTGGGCCGGCATGATCGGCAACCAGTTCACGGTGAAATGGAACGACTTCCGTCAGGGGGACTGGGATCAGGACGTCCGGACCGCCCTGCCGAAGGCCCGCATCCAGCGCATCGCCGAGGCCATGAACCGTTTCCCGGAGAACTTCCGCCTGCATCCGCGCGTGGAACGCATCGTCGACGACCGGCGCAAGATGGCCGCCGG
>PKCW01000218.1 GCA_002862965.1 Pseudomonadota bacterium | reverse complement strand
GGTCTGGGGGAGGCAAGGGCCTCAGCCAAAGCCTGCGGAATGAGGTGTCATCAGCCTCGCCGCGGAGAGCGCACGGGCTCGGGGGTGGATCGCCCAGCGTCTGCGCCAGCAGATGGGCGCAACTGGTCTTGCCGTTCGTGCCGGTGATCCCGATCACTCGCAGGGCTTGCGAGGGCTCGCCGAAGAATCGTGCCGCCAGATCGCCGGCCCGCCGCGTCAGATCGGGAAGGGCAATCCGGGGTGCCCCATCGGCAGGCACGGGAGCGGCGAGCGACGCCGCGGGATCGTAGACGATGGCCACCGCGCCGGCCGCTACCACCGCCTCGGCGTGGGCCATGCCATGCGTGGCGCGGCCGGCGCAGGCGAGAAACAGGTCCCCCGGGCGCACGGCGCGTGAGTCGGCGGTGAGGCCGCGGATCGGCAAGCCGGCACAGGACGCGTCCACCGCCAGCCATGGCGCCAGCAGGTCCTGCAACAGCCAGGGGGTCCCCGCAGCCGCCCGGTTCATCCCAGCTCCTCCGCATCGCCGGCCGAATGGACGAAGCCCGCGCCTTCCGGCAGATCGTCTGGCGGGATTTCCATGAGTCGCAGCGCGCCCGCCATGACGCGCGAAAATACGGGTGCCGCGACCGCGCCGCCGTAGTAGGCGCCCGCGCTGGGTTCGTCGATGACCACCACCGCAACCAGTCGGGGCCGGCTGGCCGGCACGTAGCCCGCGAACACTGCCTGGTAACGACGTTCGGCGTAGCCGCCGACCCCCGACTTGCGGGCCGTTCCGGTCTTGCCCGCCACGCGATACCCGGGTACCGCCGCGGCCGTCGCAGTGCCCTCGCGCACCACGCGCTCCAGCATCTGGCTGACCTCTGCCGCGGTGGTCGGACGAATGACCCGGTGCGCGGGGGGCAACTGCTTGGCCCGGAAGAAACTCACCGGGCGCCGCTCACCGCCGTTGGCGATCACCGCGTACGCGCTGGCCAGTTGCAAGGCCGTCGTCGACAGCCCGTAGCCATAGGCCACGGTCGCATGGTCGATGGGGCGCCAATCCTGGAAGTGGCGCAGGGTGCCCCCACGCTCTCCGGGAAAACCGCTCGCCGTCATCTCCCCGAAACCGTAATCACGCAGCACCGACCAGAGCCGCTCGGCGGGCATCGCGAGCGCGATGCGGCTGGCGCCCACGTTGCTGGATTTCGCCAGAATTCCCCCGAGATCCAGCACGCCATAGTTGTGCAGGTCGCGGATGGGATTGCCCTGCACCGTGAACCAGCCGGGATTGGTGTCGATGACGCTGGTGGGCTTGAAGAGCCCCTGCTCCAGCGCCGTCGCGACGACGAAGGGCTTGAGTGTGGAGCCCGGCTCGAACAGGTCGATCACGGCGCGATTCCGGGTCAGGCCCGGGGAAATGCCTTCGCGATTGTTGGGATTGAACCCGGGCTGGCTGACCATGGCGAGAATCTCACCGGTGCGCGGATCGAGCACGACCATCGTGCCGGCCTTGGCCTGATTGGCCACCACGGCGGCCTTCAGCTCCCGATAGGCGAGATACTGGATGCGGCGGTCGATGCTGAGCTGCAGATCGCGGCCCGGCCTGGCCTCCCGGATCGCGCCCAGTTCGTCGATGACCTTCTTGCCGGCATCGATCAATACCCGACGACTGCCGGGCTGGCCCGCCATCCAGCTGTCGTAGGACAGCTCGAGTCCTTCCAGCCCGCGATCGTCGATGTTGGTGAATCCCAGCAACTGCGCGCTGATCTCGCTGGTCGGGTAGTAGCGCCGGTACTCCCGCTGGGCATAGAGACCGGGCAGTTTCAGTGCGAGGATCTGCTTGGCCTCATGGGGCGGCAGGTGGCGCTGGACGTACACGAACTCGCGCCCTTCCCGCACCTTCAACTTCTCGCGCAGCCGGCTCGGCGGGATCCGGAGCGCGGCGGCCAGCCGTTCGACCGAGCCCTGCTGCGCCAGGAAAGGCGCCGGGTTGACCCAGATGGAATCGACGGGTGTGCTGGCAGCCAGCGTCTCGCCGTGCCGATCGAGGATCATGCCGCGATGCGCCGGGGTCTCGAGGACGCGCAAGTGACGGTCCTGCGCCTGGCCATGCAGGAAACCCTTGTCGAACACCTGCAGGTGAACGGCCCTGACGACGAGCGCCAGGCCCAGCAGGCACAGAAACCCGCCGACCACCCGACTGCGCCAGGACCACCCCGGATTGCCGAGGCGCTTATTCATCGCGCACCAGCCGGACATCCTTCGCAGGCGGCACGATCATGCCCAGTTGGTCCCGGGCGATCCGCTCCACACGCGAAGCCATCGCCCACGCACCGAGTTCCAGTTGCAACCGGCTCCATTCGCCGTTCAGCTCGTCACGCTCCTCCTCCAGCCGCTGCAGGGTGGACCAGCGCTCCCGATTCTGGAATTTCACATAGACGAGCCCGAGGCTGCTGACAAAGACCGCCAGACCGAGGCTTGCCACGAGCACGGCCGCCTTCACGGCCGCTTCTCGACGACGCGCAGCGTCGCGCTGCGCGCACGCGGATTCGCCTCGCATTCGGCGGGGCCGGGGCGGGCCTGGCGGACGATCCATCCGAGACTGGGTTCGGGCCGGACGAATCCCAGCGGATCGGTCGCAGGCTGGACCCCGGCACGCATGAAGCGCTTCACCACGCGATCCTCGAGGGAATGGAAGGTGATGACCGCGAGGCGACCGCCGGGGGCGAGATGATCCACGGCTGCGACCAGGGCGCGCTCCAGCGACTCCAGTTCACGATTGATGAACATGCGCACGGCCTGAAAGGAGCGGGTCGCCGGATGCTTGTGGCGCGCGGCCGGGGGCAGGGTCTGGCCGACGGCTTCGACCAGATCGCCGGTCCGCACGAGGGGCCGCCGGGCCCGCGCCTCGACGATCCGACGCGCGACCCGCCGGGCCTGGCGCTCCTCCCCGAAGCGCCACAGCACATCGGCCAGCGTGGACTCCTCGACGGTTTCGAGCCACTGCGCCGCCGTCAGACCCTGAGTCACGTCCATGCGCATGTCCAGCGGGCCATCCTTGAGGAAACTGAAACCGCGCTCGGCATCGTCGAGTTGCGGAGATGAAACGCCCAGATCGAGCAGGATGCCGTCGACCGTCCCGCGCCAGTCGGCGGCGCTCGCCATGTCGCCCAGATCGGCCGTGTTGCCATGCACGATCCTCACCCGCGGATCCTGACCCAAACGTCGCTGCGCATCGGCAACCGCCTCCGGGTCACGATCGATGACCATGAGTCGCCCCTCCGGACCCAGGTGCGACAACAGTCGTTCGGCATGCCCGCCGCGCCCGTAGGTCCCGTCGATGTACCGACCGGCAGGCCGGGGCGCGAGCGCCTCCAGGGCTTCCGCCAGCAGCACGGGCCGGTGCATGTCGCTCACGCGCGTCGCCCCGGCCGTCTCAGATCGACAGCTTCTGAAGCGCGGCCGACATCTCGCCGTCTTCCTGCCTCAGGTCGTTCATCCATTCGGCCTGTCTGGCGTTCCAGTGTTCTTCGGCCCACAGCTCGAACTTGTTGCCCTGACCGATGAGCATGCCGCGCGATTCCAGGTGGGCGAACTTGCGCAACAGGGGCGTGAGCTGCAAGCGGCCCTGACCGTCCATGGCAATCTCCGTTGCATAGCCCATCAGAATGCGCTGCAACTGGCGCGCCCGCCGATCCAGGTTGGCCAGGCTGACCAGTTCCCGCTCGACCGCCTCCCACGCAGGCAGGGGATAAACCAGCAGGCACTCGTCGGGGTCGACCGTCACGACCATCTGCCCATCGCAGGCGGCAGCGAGCGGGTCGCGATAGCGCGCAGGAATGGCCATGCGGCCTTTCCCGTCGATCGCGATCTGGCTGGCCCCCCGAAACATGACGTGCCTGCCCCCTTTCCCCACTTTTCGCCACTATGCCCCACCACGAGCACACTATGGGTCGCCGATGATCGCGTGTCAAGCCGGAATCGGTCCGCCGGTCGAAATTTTTACCCTTTGCTTTCAATCGCTTAAAAGCATGCCGAGCAGGCCGTCGTGAGAAAACGACGACCCTTTTAGAATCAAGTTTTTAGGGTAAAAAGATAAAGCAAAAACTGACCATCGCGGGGATGGCAGCGGACAGAAGGGAGAGGAGTCGGCCGATAAGCCGGGTTCTGTCGAGGACAGTCATTCATCTGGGATGCGCGTCGCCGCGCACCTCGAGCGATCCACCCGGGAACAGCGCGCGGGCCGCGCGCCGGAGCATGACACTCCGCGTTCCCCTATTCGATCTTGCTCCGGATGGGGTTTACCGTGCCGCCGCGTGTTGCCACCGGCGCGGTGCGCTCTTACCGCACCTTTTCACCCTTGCCCGGCCCGC
>PKCW01000184.1 GCA_002862965.1 Pseudomonadota bacterium | reverse complement strand
CGGCCTTGTGGGGCGAGGCGGCGGATGGGCGGGCGGATGACGATGTGCCGCCGGCCGCCGCCGCACCGCTCCTGACGCCCCAGACGCGCGGTCCGCATGGATTCGTGCGTGGAACGGCCGCCGGACGGGCCCTGCATGCCATTCTGGAATACTGGCAATGGGCCGACGATCCGGCCGGGACGACGCTCGGGCGCCTGGTGCCCGAGGCGCTGACTGCGGCGGGCATCAGCGCCGACTGGACGGACGTCGTAACGGCGTGGGTGCAGTCGGTCGTGGTCACGCCCCTGGCTCCCGGGGGCTTGCCGTTGCAAGACATCGCGACCGCCGACCAAGTGCGGGAGATGGCGTTCGCCATGCCGGTCGATGGCCTCCGCCGCGCCTCACTGGAAGCCCTCATCCGGCAGGTGGATCCGCTGTGGACGGCGCGCTCGGCAGGATCGCCCCCGCTCGAGGGCGCTCTGCGCGGCGTGATCGATCTGGTTTTCACCCATGCGGGGCGCTTTTACCTCGCCGACTACAAGAGCAACTGGCTGGGGCCGCGCGCGACCGACTACACGGCCGAAGCGCTCGCATCGGCCATGGCCGGCGGCAGCTATACGGCTCAGGCGCTGATCTACGCCGCGGCGCTGCATCGCCACCTGCGGGCGCGTCTGCCCGGTTACGATCCGGCGCATCATTTCGGCGGCGTCTATTACCTGTTCTTGCGCGGCATGACCCCGGACGCCCCGGGTCGCGGCGTGCTCCACATCCGGCCGCCGACCGACCTTCTGGACGCCTTCAGCGCCGCCCTGGCGGGCGAGGACTTGCCATGACCCCGATCCAGGCCGCCGCATTGCGCAGCCTGCGCGCCGCAGGTGGTTTCGAGGAGTTCGATCTGCAACTCGCGGGGATGTTCGCGCGTCAGGACACCGAGTTGACGCCCGCCGCGCTGTGGGCGATCGCCGCGCTCAGCCGGCAGATCCAGCGCGGCGCGGTGTGCCTCGACCTCGCCGGGCTGGTCGAGGAAGCCCGCGCGGCACCGCCGCCCGAGTTCGCGCTGCCCGCGGATGAGGCCGGGTGGCGCGCCTTGCTGTGCCAGACGGGCGCCGTGGGCGCGCCTGGCCAGATCCGGCCCCTGATTCTGGATGACGCCGGGCGGCTGTACGGTTACCGCTACTGGGATCTCGAACAACGGCTGGCGCGCGCGCTGTGCGGGCGTGCGGGATGGGCGCCGATCGCCGGCCGCGAAGCGCTGCTGCGTGTGCTGCCCGCGCTCTTTCCCGGCGGCGCGGCGGCCGTCTCCCCGCAGGCGCTCGCCGCCGTGCTCGCGGCCACCGGGCGCGTCACGCTGCTCACCGGCGGTCCGGGCACGGGCAAGACGACGGCGCTGGCACGGATGCTGGCGCTGCTGCTGCACCTCGAGCCGGATCAGCGCATCGCCCTGGCGGCGCCGACCGGCAAGGCAGCGGCGCGGATGCAGGAAGCACTGGCGGGCGCGTTGTCGCGACTGCCGGAAGGCTGGCGCGTCGACCTGCCCGCCCAGCCCACGACACTGCATCGGCTGCTCGGCATCCGCCCCGGCGCCGGCCATCTGCCGCGCTTTCACGCCGATCATCCGCTGCCGGTCGACGTTCTGGTGCTCGATGAGTCCTCGATGGTCGATCTGGCGCTGATGACGCGGCTCGTCGAAGCGCTCCCGCGGAACGCGCGGCTCATCCTGCTCGGCGATCCGGATCAGCTCGCCTCGGTCGGGGCCGGGGCCGTGCTGGGCGACCTGTGTGAGGACGCGGCCGGGTTTTCAGCCGCGCAGGCCGCGCGTCTGGGTGCATGGACGGGCGGGGCGATCCCGGCCGCGGCGGCGCCCGGCCGCCATCCCCTGCGCGATCACCGCGTCCACCTCACCCACAACCATCGCTTCGGCGACAGCCCCGGCCTTGCCGCGCTGGCGGCGGCGGTCAACGCCGGCGATGTGGCGCAGGTGCAGCGACTGGTGGCCGGGGACGGCCTGCCCGCGGTCACCGCCGCTCCGGAGACGGAGCTGATGGCGCGTGCGCTGCAGGGGTATGAGCCCTATCTCGCCGCGCTGGCGCGCGGCGCGCCCGCGGCGGAGGTGCTGGCCTGCTTCGAGCAGTTCCGCGTGTTGTGCGCGCCCCGCTCGGGATCGCTCGGCGTCGAGGGGCTCAATGCCCGCATCGAGGCCGCGCTGCGCCGCAAGGGCTGGCTGCGCGGCGAGGGGCTCTGGACGGCGGGCCGGCCCGTGCTGGTGACCCGCAACGATCCTGGCGCGCGACTGGCCAATGGGGATGTCGGGCTCGTGCTGCCGGACCGCGGCGGGCGCCTGCAGGCGGTCTTCCGACAAGGCGACGGCGCCCTCCATGCCGTCTCTCCGGCCCGGCTGGGCGCTTGGGAAACGGCGTTTGCCATGACGATCCACAAGACGCAGGGATCGGAATTCGACGCGGTGCTGCTGGTCCTGCCGGAGGAGGATTCGCCCCTGTTGACCCGCAACCTGCTCTACACCGGCATCACCCGGGCGCGCCGGCGCCTCTGCATCGTCGGCTCGGCCGAGCGCTGGGCGCCGGCCCTGGCGCGCCGCCAGCATCGGATCTCCGGGCTCGGCGACGCCTTGCGCCGGTTTTCGGGTGGCTGAGGTGAGCTGCTCGGTGCCGGCTCTGACCCGGCAGCCGGCTCAGAGCTTGGGCGCGGCGACCCCGGTGTAGCGAATTCGACTGCGCGTGCCACCGCTTTCGAGGGCGTAGACCAGCCCGTCGCGGCCGATGTAAATCCTGATCGGCCCATCCACTTTGGGCAGTCCCGGAATTTCCTGGCGGTAGCTGTAGACCGTGGTCGAGACCGCATCGACCGTCTCCGTGCCCACCCGCTTGCAGTCCCAGGTCTTGATCGTGCCCTTGCGCAGATCGGCGTTGAGCTTGCGCTCGGCCTCCAGCACGCTGGCCGGCGCCTTCATCCAGCGTTCACCCATGCGGATATGGACCTGGCCGTCGGCGAGAACGGATTCGCCGCGCTGACCGTCGCCGAGTTCGACGGTGGTGTGTCGGGCGGGCTGCGCGCTCGTCTTCTCCGTCGCGGCAACGATCGGTTCGCAGGCTGCCTCGACCGCGAGCACGGCCGAAGAGGCACAGAGCAGGGACAAGGACACGGCAATGCGTTTCACATCGAAACTCCAGTTTCAGGTGCCGGCAATGGCGTGCGGGCGTTTTGCGGATTCGGCATCATGCGCCGCCATCTTATATCAGCGTGGAAGACTTTCGTCGCATGACGGCATTACACTCCGGGCACATCCAAGGGCGAGCGAGGAACCCCGTCATGCGTATTGCTCCATCGGCAGCCGGCATCCTCGGACTCGCCATCTGCACCCTCGGCGGTGCGGCCGAAGTCCCCGCGGTGCCGGCCCCCCTGGCCAGTTGCAGTGTCTTGACCGACGATCAGGCGCGCCTCAAGTGCTACGACACGGTTGCCGGCCGGACGCCGACGCAGAGCGTGGATTCCCGCGCGGCCGCAGCAGCGGAGCCGGCGGATGGCGGTCGCGTGGGGAGCACGGTGGCCGCCGCCATGGACGCCGTGACGCCCCCGCCGGCCGAGGAGCCGCCGTCAGCCCTGGCCAAGCGCTGGCAACTGGTGGCGCAGACCGATCGGGGCCCGTTCGTGATCACGCCCTATCGGCCGACCTACATCCTGCCGCTTTCCTACGTGGGCCGGCGCAACACCGAGCCGTTCCAGGCCACCTTTGGCGCGGATGAGCCCTACGATCCCATCGAGGCCAAGTTCCAGCTCAGCTTCATGAGCAAGCTGTGGCCGGAACTGCTCGATCCGCGCGGCGATCTGTGGTTTGCCTACACCCAGCAGTCGTTCTGGCAAGCCTACAACGGGGATGCCTCGGCGCCGTTTCGCGAGACCAACTACGAACCCGAACTGATCTACTCCTGGAAAACCAACGTCAAGACCTTCGGGCTCAACAGCCGCCTGCTGAATGTGAGCCTCGATCACCAATCCAACGGCCGTGATGATCCGGTCTCGCGCAGCTGGAATCGCGTCATTGCCAGCGCCCTGTTCGACCGCGGCGACGATTTCGCGCTGGGGCTGAAGGGGTGGTGGCGTCTGCCCGAGGACGCGGAGAAGGACGACAACCCCGACATCGAGGACTACGTCGGGCGGGCCGAGCTGTGGACCTTCTGGACGGCGGGACGCAACCACTACGCGGTGATGCTGCGCAACAACCTGGACCTAGGCGATCCGCGCGGCGCGGTGCAACTGGACTGGAGCATTCCGCTCGGCCACTCGCCGGTGCGCGGCTATGTCCAGTATTTCTATGGCTACGGCGACGGGCTGATCGACTATGACTTCATCGCCAACCGGCTGAGCCTCGG
>PKCW01000056.1 GCA_002862965.1 Pseudomonadota bacterium | reverse complement strand
TGCTCTTTCTGGACGCCGACGACGCCCTGATGCGCGAGACGCTGGCGGTGTTGCGCGCCGATCTGCGCGCCCATGGGCCGGTCGACCTCCTGTTCGGCGGTCATGCCGTGGTGCGACTGGACGGCAGTCGCAAGGTCCACCGGCCCGACGCCCGATGGGGCGGCACACCCCAGGCCGATTTCCGGCGCTTCTTGCGTGGGGACGGTGTGGGCCCCACCCACGGCGCCGTGCTCATGCGCCGCTCCCTGGCGCGCCGGCTGGGCTACCCCGAATCGATCCGCAACAACGAGGACGTGGTGCTGTTCGCGCAGATGCTGGCCCTCGGGCGCACCCGCGCCCTGCCCCATGTGCTGGCCGTCAAATACCGTCAGCCGGCGAGCCTGCGCCACGACGTCGATGCCCTGTGCCGGGCGAGCGAGCGGGTTGCGGCGCTCCTGTTCGATCCGGCCCGTCTGCCGCCCGCCTTTCTCGCCGTGCGCGGCGCCTTCGAGGCCGACCGGCAACTGGCGTGCTTCCGTGCGCTCAGCCGCGCCGGCCGCGAGCGGGAGGCGCGGGCACATTTCCGCGCCGCCCTGCGCCTTGCGCCGTCCGCGGCGCTGCGTCCGGGCACGCTGTTCCGCTACCTGCGCAGTTGCGTCCGGGGCGGGCGCGCATGACCGCCACCGCCGCCCTGCCGCTGTCGGTCGCCATCATCGCCCGCAACGAGGAAGCGAATCTGCCGCGCTGCCTGGCCAGCGTCCGGGCACTGGCCGCCGAGATCGTCGTGCTCGATTCGGGTTCCAGCGATGCGACCGTCGCGGTCGCCCAGCGCTGCGGGGCACGCGTCGAGGTGACCGATTGGCCGGGCTTCACCGCCCAGAAGAACCGCGCCATCGCCGCCTGCAGCCAGCCCTGGGTCCTGAGCCTGGATGCGGATGAGGCGCTCACACCCGAGCTGACCGCGGCCATCCGCGCCCTCTTCGCTCGAGGAACGCCGCCGCTGCAGGGTTATTTCCTCAATCGCCGCAACCGCTATCTCGGCGCCTGGCTGCGCCATGCCTGGACGCCGGAGTGGCGCCTGCGCCTCGTGGCGCGCACGCAGGCGCGCTGGGTCGGCGGCCGCGTGCATGAGCAGCTCACCGTAGCCGGGCCGACCGGACGCCTGGCCGGGGATCTGCTGCACGAATCTTACCAGCGGCTCGACGATCATCTGCATCGCACGCTGGACTATGCCCGGCTCGGCGCGGAGGACCTCATCGCCCGCGGCCAACCCTTCCGCGCCCACAAACTCTTGCTCTCGCCCCTGGGGCGGCTAGTGCGCATCCTCGTCCTGCAACAGGCCTGGCGCGATGGCTGGCGCGGCGTCCTGATCGCCGCCTCGTCCGCCTTGGCCGCGTTTGCCAAACAGGCCTTCGTGCTCGAACACCGCCTGCGCGGCCGGGGGCCATCGGCATGACCGCACCGCTGCACGTCGCTTTCGTCCACCCCGCCTATCGGCCGGACGGCGGCGCCGAACGCATCCTGACGCGCATGCTCGCGGCCCTGGACGAACACGCCGTGCGCCTCACCGTGGTCACCCGCCGCTGGGACGGGGCCGGAGCCGACCCGAACGTGACCGTGCTGCGCTGCGATCCCTTTCATGTCGGGCGGCTGTGGCGCGAGGTCAGCTTCGCGCGCGCTGCCTGCCGGGCGCTGGCTTCACTCGAGGCCGATCTCGTCCAGTCCCAGACGCGCATCCCCTGTTGTCATCTCTATCGCGCCGGCGGCGGGGTGCACCGGGTCTGGCTCGGCGAGCGCAATCGGGCGCGCGGCTGGCGCGGCTCGCTCGGCCAGTCGCTGAGCCCCTACCACCGCCACAAGCTCGCCGAGGAAGCGCGACTTTACGCCAGCCCCACGCTGCGGGCGGTGATCTGCAACTCGCGCATGGTCGCCGAGGAGATTCGCCGGGAGTACGGCGTCGATCCGGCGCGGCTGCGGGTCATCTACAACGGAGTCGACAGCGCGCATTTCCGGCCGGGGGCGCAGCGCGAGGTAAGCCTGCAGATCCGCGCCCGGCTCGGCATTCGCCTTGAGGCGCCGGTGTTTCTGTTCGTGGGCTCGGGCTTCGAGCGCAAGAATCTCGCCGGGGCCATCCGTGCGCTGGCCCAGGTCGGCCGGCCCGATGCCCAGCTCATTGCCGTGGGTCAGGACAAGCGGGCGGGTCGCTACCGCGCGCTTGCCGGACGGCTGGGCGTCGCCGGCCGGGTGCATCTGGTGGGCCCGCAGGCCGACGTACGGCCCTGGTACGGCGCAGCCGATGCCCTCGTCCTGCCGACGCTGTACGATCCCTTCGCCAATGTGGTGCTCGAGGCCATGGCGAGCGGCCTGCCGGTGGTCACGAGCGTGAAATGCGGCGCGGTCGATCTGATCGAAAGCGGCCGCAACGGCCTGCTCTGCGACGCGCTCGACATCCCCGGCCTCACCGCCCACATGGAGCACCTGTGCGACCGGGGCGTGCGCGAGCGCATCGGCCATGCGGGCCGCGAGACCGTCCTGCCGCTGAGCCTGAGCCGGATGGCCGAGGCGCTCATGGCCCTCTACCGCGAGCTGTTGTCGATCGATGCAGTTTGAACGGCGCGCGCTCCCCGAGGGCGCCATCGCCTGGATCGATCCCGACTGGCCGGACCCGGATGGCCTGGCGCGGGTGATTGCGACGCGCGCGGGAGTCCCGCGCCAGCCGGGGGCCGTGATGCACAAGGACGACCCGGCCAGTTGGGTCGCCACGATACCGCTGGCCACCGGCCGCTACCTGGTCAAGCATTACCGCCGGCAACCCTTCCGGCGCGAGCTCGGCCGGGCACTGCGCCGCGCCAAGGCGCTGCACAGCTGCGAGATGGCACGGGCCGTCGCGGCCCTGGGAATCGACACCTTCCGGCCGGCGGCAATCGTCACGGAGCCGTTCTGCGGCGTCCTGCGGCGCGGTGCCTACCTCATCACCGAAGCGCTGCCCGGAATGACGGCCCGGCAGTTCTTCGCCGATCCGGCCAGTAGCCCCGCCGCGCGCCGCGCCGTGGCCCGACAGATGGTCGACATCCTCCAGCGCCTGCACGCCGCCGGCTTCGTCCACGGCGATGCCAAGGACGCCAACTTCCTCATCGACGGCGAGCGGGTCTCTCTCGTGGATTTCGATGAAACCGCCCGGCCTCGGCTGCGCCGGGAGACGTTGCGGCGCAAGGATTGGCGCCAGCTCATGCACAACTGGCGTGCCGACCCTGCAACCGCCGCACTGTTCCAGTCGATGGTGCCGCCCGCTTCGCTCCCCCGACCGGCTTCCCCCTGAGCGGCCGCTTCCCGTATTCTTAAGAAAACATTAAGAACGCGGACGCACCGGGCACGAGCCGGCGTCCACGGGGAGCGTGGCCGATGCGAACCAACCCGGCAGTCCGCAGTGCTGCCCAGTCCATCTCCGACGAGGCTGCGCGCGCGGCCGCGTCGCGGGCTTTCTATCATCTGGCGATCCACGAATCGCTGCAGTTGCTGTTGGAGTCGGGCCAGGCGCCCGGCTGGCGGCGCGTGCGCAGTTCCCAGTCCGCCCTGGTGGCGCAGACCACGACGCAGCCACGCTCATTCGCCAAGATCTTTTTCCCGAGACGCTGGTACGAAGGCATCAAGACCCTGTTCCGCGGCGACCGCGCCTATCGCAGCGATCGTCGGACCCACGCGCTGCGGGCAGCCGGCTTTTCAGCGCCGGCGGTGGTGCTGCGCGGCCGCGTCCGCAACCTGCCGTTCCTGATCACCGCAGCGGCGCCCGGGGAGTCGTTGGCCGTCTATCTGGACCGTGAACCGGTCGCCGGCGGTCCGGCAAGGGAGCCCTTCGACCGGCGGCGCGAGACGCTGCGCGCGCTGGGCGCTGAGGTGGGGCGTCTGCACCAGGCCGGTTTCTTTCACACGGAACTGCGCACCAGCAACCTGCAGGTGGATTTCCATCCGGCCACGGGGCCTCGATTCTGGTTTCTCGACAATGAGGGGACGCGTCGATTCAGGCACTTGCCCTGGCGCCGACGGGTGAAAAATCTCGCGCAGCTGAACATGGACCATCCCCGCCTCAGTCGCACCGACCGGATGCGCTTCCTCGTCGCCTATCTCGAGGTCACGGGCTTGCAGGCCCATCGCGGACATCTGGTCCGGCAGATCGGCCTGCGCACGCGGCGGCGCTTGTGGGAAAACGCACGATCGGCGGCCGATGGGCCGAAGCGCGACGCAGCCGCCGTCGTGCCCCACCCATCGCCGGAAGCGCGTCGATCAACCGAGACGCTGCAGGCGATCCAATCCGTCCAGCGGCGGTAGTTCCCGCAGGCGGGGGCTGCCGGCTTCGGCCCGAATGCGCCGAAACACGCGTTCCCGCACCAGGCCATCGGGCTGGTTCTTGTCGACCACAT
>PKCW01000002.1 GCA_002862965.1 Pseudomonadota bacterium | reverse complement strand
TCCGAGCGTCACATCCAGGCCGCTTTCGAGGTCTTGATGCGCGGACGCACCACGCTGGTGATCGCCCACCGCCTGTCCACCATCACCCGGGCCGATTGCATCGTCGTGATGCAGGACGGACGCATCGTCGAACAGGGCACGCATGTCCGGCTGCTGGCGGAAAATGGCCCGTATGCCGAGCTCTACCGCCTGCAGTTCAACGACATGGATGCGGCCGGTTGAGTTCGGCGCCCTGGCGCGGTCGACTGGAGCGCAGTTTGACGTCGGTCTGGTATGGTCCGCGGCGCCGCGCCTGGCCACTGTTGCCGCTGTCCGCCCTCTATGCGCTCGGGGTGGCGCTGCATCGTCTGTCCTACCGGCTCGGGCTGCGCCCGGTCACCCGTCTGCCGGTACCCGTGATCGTGGTCGGCAACCTGACCGTCGGCGGCACCGGCAAGACGCCGCTGGTTATCCATCTGGCGCGCGCCCTCGCCGCGCAGGGTGAACGCCCGGGGATACTCTGCCGGGGTTACGGGGGGCAGGCCCGGCAATGGCCGCAGCGGGTGACGCCGGCCAGCGATCCGGAGCAGGTCGGCGATGAGCCGGTTTTGATCGCGCAGCGCACGGGCTTGCCGGTGGCGGCCGACCCGTTGCGTGCGCGCGCCGGCCGATTGTTGCTCGAGGCGGGATGCACGTTGCTGCTCACCGACGACGGATTGCAGCATCACGCCCTGGCCCGGGACATGGAAATCGCTCTCGTCGATGGCGCCCGGGGACTGGGCAACGGCTGGCTGCTGCCGGCGGGTCCGCTGCGTGAATCGGCGCGGCGGCTCGGGCGGGTCGATGCCGTGGTGGTCCAGGGCGCAGGCTTCACGCCCGCCCATGCGGCCACCTTCCGGATGACGCTCCCGCTGCTCGAGGTCGTCGACCTGGCCACTCGGCGAGACCGGCGTCTGCTGGTCGATTTTGCCGGCCGGTCGGTCCATGCCGTGGCCGGCATCGGGCATCCCCAGCGGTTTTTCGACGCGCTGCGCGGGGCCGGTCTCGAGGTGGTGGAACACCCCTTTCCCGATCATTATGATTACCGCCCACAGGACCTGGCGTTTGCCGCCCCCGGCCCGATCTTCATGACGGAAAAGGATGCGGTCAAGTGCGCCCGGTTCGCGCCGGCCAATGCCTGGGTCGTGCCGGTGGAGGCGCATGTGACGCCGGCTCTGGCGGACTGGGTGCTGGCTCGCCTCCGACATCGCGATCACACAAGGGACGATTGAGCATGGTGGTGGACAAGAAGCTGCTCGAAATCCTGGCCTGCCCGGTCTGCAAGGGCCCGCTGGCCTACCGGCCCGAGGCGGGCGAACTGATCTGCCGGGCCGACCGCCTGGCGTTTCCCATTCGCGAGGGCATCCCGGTGATGCTCGTCGAGGAAGCGCGCGCTCTGTCCGCGGAGGAGGAGCGATGAGGCCCTTCAAGGTGGTCATTCCGGCGCGTCACGGCGCGACCCGCTTGCCGGGCAAGCCGCTGCGGCTCATCGCGGGGCGGCCGATGATCCAGCACGTCTACCAGCGGGCACTGGACAGCGGCGCCGAGGAAGTCATCATCGCCACCGAGCACGAACTCGTGGCGCAGATGGCCCGATCCTTCGGGGCGACCGTCTGCATGACCGGCGCGCACCACCTGACCGGTACGGATCGCATCGCCGAGGTGGTCGCGGAGCGCGCCTGGCCGGACGAGACCGTCATCGTCAACCTGCAGGGCGACGAACCGACCATGCCGGCCGTGAATGTGGCGCGCGTCGCCGAGAATCTGCAGGCCCGGACGACGGCCCCCGTGGCGACCTTGTGCACGCCGGTCGGGACGGTCGAGGAATTGCTCGACCCCAATGTGGTGAAGGTGGTCTGCGATCGGGACGAATTGGCGCTGTATTTCAGCCGCGCGCCGATTCCCTGGCACCGCGAGGGCGGATTTTCCCATGATGCGGGCATGCCGCCGGGGCTCTGGCTGCGTCACTTGGGGATTTATGCCTACCGCGCCGGCGCTTTGCGAGCGTTTGCGGCGCTCGCGCCCTGTGAGCCGGAGCGTCAGGAGTCGCTCGAGCAATTGCGTTTCCAGTGGGGCGGGATTCGCATCCACGTCGGGGATGCGCCTGCGTTGCCGGGGTCGGCCGTCGACACCGAGGCGGACCTGGAGCGGGTGGAGGCCCATCTGGGGCGCCAATCGGCCTGATCAGCGACGACTTGCCGGAACGTCCCCACGCAGGAGGACTCGCGATGCATCGGATTCTGTTCGTCTGCATGGGCAACATCTGCCGCTCGCCGGCGGCGGAGGGCATGTTGCGCGCGCGCCTGATGCGCGATGCGCCGCATTGGCTGGACCAGCTCGAGATCGATTCGGCAGGCACGCACGGCTATCACGTTGGTCGTGCGCCGGATCCGCGCATGCAGCAGGCGGCCGGCGCGCGCGGCATCGATCTCGGCGCGCTGCGGGCACGCGTGGTGGTACCGGAAGACTTTCAGCGCTTCTCGCAGATTCTGGCGATGGACGAGGCCAACCTCGTTCATTTGCTGGCCATGCGGCCGGCATCGTCCGCGGCCGTGCCGACGCTGTTTCTGGGGCTGGGCGCCGCCGGTCGATCCGTCCCGGATCCCTACTACGGTGGCGACCAAGGCTTCGAGCGGGTGCTGGATTTGCTCGATGAGGGCTGCGACGCGCTGATCGCGCATCTGCACCTGCTCATGGCCACGGCCTGAGCGCCTCACGCCGCGGGCAAGCCGCGGCACGAGGCTCATGGCCCGATCAATCGTCCTCGCCGACCCGCTTGGGTTCGGGCGTAGCGACGGGCACCGGCGATTCCGTGTCTCCCCGATTCGTCTGGTCGACCGCTGCTGCGCCGTCGTTGAACGACGGCTGATCGTCCCTGTATTCCTGGTGATCGTCCAACGGCTCGGCAGTCCCGGGTTGATCCCGTGATTCATCGGCGCCCGGCGCCTTTACGTCGGACTCCGTCTGATCGGGCGCCTCGTCGGTACCCGGCGCGTTCACACCAGCCCCGGGACGCCGGCGCCGACGCCCGCCGCGCCGCCCGCGACGGTTGCGGGGGGCCTCATCGCCGACGACAGCCGGCGTGCCGTCGTCCGCAAGTGCGATCTCGATGGGTTCGGCGTCGGCGACTTCCGCAGCCGGATCGCTCGCCGCGGGTGCGGTCACGGCAGGCGCGGGTGTCTCCGGCGCGCGGGCGGGACGCCGCGGCCTGGGCGAGGGTCTGGTGGCTTCATCGTCGGGCTTGGGCCGGGCGCGGCGGTTGGCGCCACCGGACCGCCGGGACGGCCGTGCGGGCGTCTCAGGTGAGTCGGGATGGGCGACGTCGGCCTTCGCTTCAGCCGGTGCTGCGGTATCGGGTTCTGCTGCGGCGACCGCAGCCGCCGGAGACTCGCCGAACAGCCGGTCCCAGAGTTTTTTCAGCAGACCGCCCGAGCCGGCGCGCGGCTTCGCGGGCGGCGCGGGTAGGGGGGGCTTGGCCTTGGCGACCGGCTCCGGCGTGGGAGCGGGCGGCGGCGGTGCCATGCGTACGGCGGGAGCCTGCGTGGCCGGGCGGGCGGCGGCCTTGGGTTCGTAGTGAACGGCGGGCGGCTGGCTGATGAGCTTGTAGGTGGCATCCGCATCGCCATTGCCGCGCGCTTCGTCCTGACGGATACGGCTGACCTCGTAGCGCGGCGTCTCCATGTGCGGGTTGGGCACGATCACCACACTGATGCCGTGGCGCGACTCGATCGCCGTCAGTGCGGCCCGCTTCTCGTTGAGCAGGAAGGTCGCGACCGTGACGGGCAACTGCGCCATGACGCGCTGGGTGCGGTCCTTCATGGCCTCTTCCTGGATCAGCCGCAGCACGGCCAGCGCCAGCGATTCCACCGAGCGGATGGTGCCACGGCCTTCGCAGCGCGGGCAGGTGATGTGGCTGTGCTCACCGAGCGAGGGCCGCAGCCGTTGCCGCGAGAGTTCCAGCAGGCCGAAGCGCGAGATGCGGCCGATCTGGATGCGGGCGCGGTCGACCTGCGTCGCATCGCGCAGGCGGTTCTCCACCTCGCGCTGGTTCTTGGCCGGCGTCATGTCGATGAAGTCGATCACCAGCAGACCGCCCAGGTCGCGCAGGCGCAGCTGGCGGGCGATTTCCTCGGCGGCTTCCAGGTTGGTCAGCAGCGCCGTCTCCTCGATGTCCGCGCCCTTGGTGGCGCGCGCCGAGTTGATGTCGATGCTGGTCAGGGCCTCGGTGTGGTCGATGACGATCGAGCCACCGGAGGGCAGGCGGACCTCGCGGGCGAAGGCCAGCTCGATCTGGCTTTCGATCTGGTAGCGGGTGAACAGCGGAATGGCGTCCTGATAGAGCTTCAGGCGGCCGATGTTGTTCGGCATCACGGCGGCCATGAATTCCCGC
>PKCW01000214.1 GCA_002862965.1 Pseudomonadota bacterium | reverse complement strand
AGCCGCAAGGCAGGACGTGTTCGACTACATCGAGATGTTCTACAACCCGAAGCGCAAGCACACGAACAACGGCATGCTGTCGCCCGTTGACTTCGAAACCAGGCAGCAGAAACTGAACGAGGCGGGCGTCTAGGAAACTAGGGGCACCTCAGTTCCCACCTGCCTTGCAACTTGCGCTTGCAGTGTCCGTCTTGAATTCGGCGGCATACGGACGCGCTGTTGGCCAAGGATTTTTCGCGCCTGCATCGGCGCAGGCCATCAAATCGGACCCATCCAGTCGGAAGATATCGTCATTGTCGCTGAAGGTGGGTAGCCCGCCCCGCATCGCCGACCGGTCGATCGTCGAGAAACCAGACAGCCTCCATCCGATACCCAACCAAGTCTGCGCTGAGCCGCGACCATTTAAAGAGGAGTCATAGTTGAAAGTGAGTTGCGGCTCCAAGCCACGAAACACCGGGATGTCTAGTGGAATCTGCTGATGAAATCAGCCATCAGCCCCGATACTGCGCGGTACTTTGATTGGCAGTGGTTCAGATTGGTCCGGAAATGCGACTTGCGCCTGCGCCGATTGAGAAAAGATACCAAATACCGCAAGAATTGCGGCATAAACAAACAGACGCATTCGATGGCTCCTGAACCCGCGACGAAGATTTAAATATCAACTTACGGGCGACGCTCTCACCGCTTCACGATTCTGTCAACTTCATTCGGGCCAGTATTGGCCCCAATGCAAACCGCGCACAGCTCAGTTTCCGGATCACCCGCGGGCACCCGCCCGATCGGGCTCGCGCCTTTACCAAACTTCAAGACACTCTGGCTTACGTAGTAGCGATAAAGACGACCGTCCTTCCGCGTGTGTGTGGGGGAGAAGGCTGCACCATCGGGGCCAAACACCAGACCCTTGCGAAGTGCAGGCGTCTGGGCCCTCGTGCGATCTCCACTTGCACGAGGGCTCTCTTCAGGATCAGGTGCACCTTGTCCCAGAGCGTGCAGTCAATGATCGCGTCATGCTCGCCGGGATAGCTCTCGCCCTTGTGGACCGCCTCGCCGATGTAGGCGCGGTTCGACAGCATCCGGTAGAGATACTTCTTGTCGATCCGGTTTCCGCGGGAGGTGAGCAACCCCCGCGCCTCGACCTCGGATGCTATCTCGAAGGCGTCTGGCGATTTCGCACCGACGCGGTGTTCGGAGAGCAAGTGCTGAGACAGATCGCGCCTGGGCTGGACGCCAAGGCCGTAGCCGAATGCTGGCAGGTCTTTGCCAGACTGATGGGTGGGACCATTTATCCCGCGCGGGCAGGAGTTATGCGCTCGGCCGAATTGCTGGCCCAGGCGGCTGGGCCCAAGGCTTACGCGGACGCAGCGCTGGACCGTAGGCTTCGCCCCGCCGGTCGACGTGACCGAAGCCCGGGAAGGGCATGTGGGTGCCCGACACCAGCATCTTGTCGGCCACCGCGATGTCGAGCACGCGGCGGCGCGTAACAGCCCCCGGTGCGCTGTCGGTGTCGAACACGATGCCGACGTAGGGATGGGTGAACTGCAGCGACGCGATAGCCGTGCTGTCCCCCCAGATCAGCGTCTGTGCGGCGCCCGAACTGACGCGGAACCCGGCGTGTGCCGGGGCATCGCCACTGCCGAAAGGCCGCCGCCAAGATCCGCATCGCCGTCAAAGGTCTGAACCCGGTCGCCGTAGGCCACCAGCACCTGACCGGCGAGGTCGAACCACGGCTTCATCGCCTCGGGCACGGCGTTCGCGTTCGCGGGATCGGTCCAGAACGCGAGTTCGATGGCGCTGACATGGACGGTGGCGTTCGCAAAGGTCGGCACGTCACCGGTGACGGCCCCGCCGATTTGATCTGGGTGCAGGTGGCTGAACACCAGCCGGGTCACAGTGTCGGGCGCGATGCCCACCCCCGCCAGCGTCGCGGCCAGGTTTCCGGCGGTCGGGCCCAGCGATCCGCCCGCGCCGGCGTCGATCAGGGTCAGGCTTTCGCCCTGCCCGATCAGGTAATCAGTGATTGGTAGCGGCACGGCGGCGGTGCTGTCGAGTTCGGCATCGGCAAAGCCCCAGCACGATGAGCGCCGGGTCCAGAGCCGTCACCCAGCCCTGTTCCATCAGGAAGCGGCTGTATCAATCGCCGCAACGGGAGGCCTGATACATGACCGCACCCGATCACACGCTCAAGCCGTTCAAAAACCACTTGCACCAACGGGGGCATCCATACATGCACAAATTGCGAGAGAGATTCATCTCCCCACGGGGGCCGCTTGAGGTCGAACAGCATTCAATGAGACCGGGTAATGTTAGCAGGATTCCGCGTGTCAGACGCCGGTCAAACCGGCCCGGCATCCGGATCGACCAAATCATGCCCACATGACAAGCGGCGAGGATCCTGTTCCTGCCGAGTCCTTTCCCTGTTACTGTCGGCAGGGAAAACCCAGGCAACGTTCTGGAAAATCTGGAGAATTCTGACGCCTCAGGTTCGGGGAACCCGAAATGCGCGAATGATCCCTGTTGTTTTCGCTGTTCGCAGGGAATTCTGCAGAGACGAGTTCGCGCTGGACTGGCACCTCCGCCACTCAACACTGATAATTAACAGAGAAATAGGCATTATTGGCCTATACCCACCATTGAACCCCTCATGAATTTTGCGCCTGGATGCGACACTGAGCGTCAGGTCGTAACACTAGCCTGGCAAGACCGAGATCTCAGATTCGGCCGACAGACACGTTCCAGCGAAGTGTTCTGACAAGGACACCTCGACAGGCTTTTCTGGCGCTAATCGCGGAGCGTCAATAGTCTTCTGTTTAGACGGTCAAGAAGGTACTTGGGACGACATCACTCTGAGCTACCCCCCGTAAATCGGACAGTGACGGAAGCTGCGATCTGAGGTCTGCTGATCCCCAGGACGAGGAGATCAGAACCCGTCGAAACGCAGGAACGAAGACGCCCAGGATGGCGTTGGGACGAAAGTGGGTCTCTGACCGCTGGACTGTGCAGGACTGCCAGTGCGGTTCGACCTGCCTGATCCCGTCCAGCCACATCCGCTGCGACCAGTCGCCCAAGGGGGACGCGGGTCCTCGATCGCTCAGGCATCATGGCAGACGCTCGGCCAGAATGTGCCAGTGCCACGAGCCGGGCTTTTCGTGCGGGCGGTCAAACAGGGTGAAGACCTCGAAGCCCCACATCAGCGACAGAAGGTCCGGGGCGGAGCAAAAGAAATGCGGGTGGCGCTTGTCGCCTTCGCCGTCGAAAACCCAGGTGTTGCGGCTGATCTCGCGGCCCTTGGCGCGGGCCTGTTCCACCGGCAGGCGGCGGGCCGAAAGCATGGTGGCCAGAAAGCTGCCGCCGGGGCGCAGGACGCGGGCGATCTCGGCGAGGGTGCGGCGGACGATGCTTTCGTCGCCGTGGTAGATCACGTTCCAGGCGAGCACATGGTCGAAGCTGGCAGTGTCGAACGGCAGGTCGGTCATCAGGGCTTGCACGGCGTCGACCGTCAGGTTGCGGGCGAAAGCGGCGGCTTCGACCGCGGCGATGGCCGTTTCCGAAGCGTCAAGCGCGGTGACGGCATGGCCCATCTCGGCGAAAGCCAGCGCGTGGCGGCCGATCCCGGCGCCAAGGTCCAGGATGCGCGCGCCGGTGGGCAGGGTGGAGGCATGGTCGATCGCCCAGGGTTCCGGCATGACCCAGGGGCTAAAGTTGCCGGCGCGCTCCCACGCGGCATCCCAGTACAGATGTGCGGTGTCGGTGGGCATGAGGTTCATGGCAGCGACCTCCGCGCCCGCCCGTACACCGGGTGGGGCGAGAGGCGGCCAACGGCCAGAGCCGGAGAGGCGGAGAGGCGAATCATGGTGCCAAAGCCTGTTCAGGGAGAACTGACAGGTCGGTACCACCCGGCAATGACAGGCCGGCGACGGTCCGGTCACAGGCTTGCAACACCCGCGCGGCGGCATTTGGACAGGGGCCGGGGTCTGGGGCGGCCCCGCTACGGTCCGCTACTTCAGCTTGATGCAGAAATGTTTGCGCACCGGCTTTTCGATCTTCCAGGTGCCGCTGAATCCCGGCTCGACCACAAAGCCATCGCCCGGAAGCAGCGCCACCGGGGCCGCGCCGTCGGGGGTGATCGTGATCTGTCCCTCGATCAGGTGGACGAATTCGTAGAACTTGTAGACCGCGTGCCAGGTGCCAAGGCTCGCCTCCCAGGTGCCGCTGATCACGCTGCCGTCGATTGACGTGTGCTGCACCCACGTCTTCATCGTGGGTGTGCCCTCGATCTTGGTCCAGCCTTCAAGGTCGGTGGTCATCGGCTCGGCGCCGGGGGCGGGGAAGCGGAACAGCATGTCGGCCATGTCGGTCTCTCCAGAAGGGTGATGTCTGCGACGAGTGGTAGGGGTATGGGCCTTGCAGGGAAAGGGTTTTCTCTGCCGGGAATGCCTGCCCAAG
>PKCW01000135.1 GCA_002862965.1 Pseudomonadota bacterium | reverse complement strand
ATGACCGCGGTATCCACGCCGGGCGGGGTAAACCGCATCCCGTCGACGACGTCATGGGTCTTGCCGGGAATTTTCTCGCGGGCCGGGCCGAACACGGGGATACCCGGGGCGACCAAGGTTGCGATCCCGCCCACGTGATCGGGGTGATGGTGGGTGGCCAGCACCGCGGCGAGCGCAAGGCCGCGGGATGCCAGGAAGGCCCGGACGGGTTCCGCATCGCCCGGATCGACCGCAACAGCCTGTCGGGTGGCCGGATTTTCCAACACCCAGATATAGTTATCGCTAAAGGCTCTGACGGGATGTACGCAAAGCATGCGGTATCCTGTCAGGACATGTGGCGAGGGTCAAGCCGTCGTTGGGTTAGAATCGACATTGAACCCCCTGATGAGGCAGTCGTCATGGCAGCCCGCTCATCCCCGCCCGCGCAGGCAAACGATCACTGGCGCCAGAGTCCGCTCGGACGGTACGTTCTGGATACCGAGCACGCGGTGCTGTCCGCGGGATTGGAAGGCATCTACGGAAGCTTCGGCCTGCAGGTCGGCGATTGGGCGGGAATGCGACTGTTTCCGCGCCAGGGAGATCAATTGCACCGCTGTTTCCTCGTCTCTGCGGCGACCCATGGGCCGCCGGGCGACCTGCAGGCCGATCCGCATCATCTGCCGATCGCCACCGAGAGCGTGGATGTGGTGGTGCTGTCCCACCTGCTGGAGCAGGTTCCGCATCCGCATCCGCTGCTGCGCGAAGTCGATCGCGTCCTCATCGGGGAGGGGCGGCTGGTGATCGTCGGCTTCAACCCCTACAGCAGCTGGGGACTGCGCATGCGGCTGGATCGATCGGGACAGCAATTGCCCCGGACTCAGCGACTGATCGGCGAGACCCGGTTGCGCGACTGGCTGTCCCTGCTGGGCTACGACGTGACCGATGTCCGCCATTGCCTGCATCGGCTGCCGCTGACCCGGGGGCGCCTGCTGGCCGACCTGCTGCCACTCGACCGATGGAAGGCCCGGTTCGTGCCGCGGAGCGGCGGCGGCTACGTGCTGGTGGCGCGCAAGCGCGTCCGTACGCTGACCCCCTTGCGGCGTCGTCGCCGCTGGGTGCCGCGACTGGTTCCGGCCGGCCGGATCGGTGCGGCCCTGCCCGTCAATACCACTGCGGAAAAGGATGCATGAAGCACGTTGAAATCTTCACCGATGGCGCTTGCCGCGGCAATCCGGGACCCGGCGGCTGGGGCGCCATCCTGCGCTTTGCCGAGCGGGAACGCGAGATGCAGGGCGCGGAACCGATGACCACCAACAACCGCATGGAAATGATGGGCGCCATTGCCGCGCTGACGGCGTTGCGCGAGGAATGTCGTGTCGATCTCCATACCGATTCGCGCTATCTGTGCGACGGCATGTCGCAGTGGCTGGCGAACTGGAAGCGCCGGGGATGGCGCACCGCAAGCAAGGAGCCGGTAAAGAACGAGGATCTCTGGCGCCGGCTCGACGCGCTCGCCGGGCAGCACCGGATCGCATGGCACTGGGTGAAAGGCCATGCGGGACATCCGGAGAACGAACGCGCCGATGCGCTGGCCAATGCCGCGATCGACGCGCTGCTGGCGCAGTCCGTCGGCCTGCAGGCGGCCGAGGGCGCCCGATGAGACAGGTCGTGCTGGATACCGAAACGACGGGGCTCAGTGTGGAGGAGGGCCATCGACTCATCGAGGTCGGCTGCATCGAACTGGTCGATCGCAGGCTCACGGGCCGCAGTTTCCACCACTACCTGAATCCCGAGCGCGAGATCGATGCGGGCGCAATCGAGGTGCATGGCATCACGCTGGAAAAACTGTCACACGCGCCCCGCTTTGCGGAGGTGGCCGCGGAGCTGCTCGCGTTTCTCGCCGGCGATGAACTCGTCATCCACAACGCGGCGTTCGACCTCGGATTCCTGAACGCCGAATTCGCCCGCTGCGGACTCGGGCATGAGCCGCTCGAGCGTCGCTGTGCGGTGATCGACACCCTGCATCTCGCGCGGCAGCGGCATCCGGGGCAACGCAACTCGCTCGACGCGCTGTGCAAGCGCTACCAGATCGACAACAGCCAGCGCCAGTTGCACGGCGCCCTGCTCGACGCCCAGATCCTTGCGGAAGTCTATCTCGCCATGACCGGCGGCCAAGTCACCTTGACCCTGGACAGTCTGGGCGCCGGGAACGCGAGCCGCGCCGGCGAAGCCAACGATCTCCCCCTCCGGCGCTCCGGGGACGGGCATTGGGTCGTCATCCCGGCGGCTGAAGATGAACGCATGCTGCACGAGCGCATGCTCGCCGAACTCGACCAACTCAGCGGTGGACGCTGCCTGTGGCGGCAGCTCGAGGCCGATCAGCCCGGCTGATTCAGGCGAAGTACAGGAGCAGATAACCGCTGAGCGCGATGGCCACCCACAGCGCCATGCTGCCGGTCTGCCAGGAGCGGATGAGCGCCGATTCCTCGCCGCCGTCCCGATTCAGCCGCTGCAAGACCGGCCGCGCAAGGGCCACGACCGCCTCGTGCCCACGTATCCGGACGGCTTGCAGGTGCTGCGCAACGGCTTGCCCGACATCCGGCACCCGCCGCTGCAGGGCGTCGAGGTCCGGTACCCGGGCGATTTGCCGCGGCCAGAGCCCGCAGCGCGTCAGCAGCGCGAACACCAGAATGGACGCGGCAAGTATGCCGATCTGCTCGAGGACATGGGCCGGGGTATAGAGCGGATAACGGATCTGATCGCCGAGCGCCGCGAAGAGCAAGTCGGGCCGTATGCCCAGGATCAGGAGTCCGACGGCGGACAAGGCCATGGCCGTACGCATCGCGCCTGGTGCGTCGCGAGTGACATCCCCGCGCCGGGGCGTTCCGAGAAATGCCGGATACAGGATCTTGAGACCGGCCATGATGAAGATCCCGACCGACCCGACCTTCAGAATCGCGCCCAGCAAGGGCTGATCGGCGTCGTGCGCCGCGGCAACGATCAGCGATTTGCTGGCGAATCCCGCGAACAGCGGCGCCGCCATGCCCAAGGTACCGATCAGGCAGAACCCGAAGGTCCACGGCATTTGCCGCGCCAGGCCGCCGAGTTCGCCGGCCCGGGTGGTGCCGGTGCGCAGCAGCACGGCGCCCAGCGCCATGAAGAGCAAGCCACTGTAGAGCACGTGGCTGACGGCATGCGCGACAGCCGCGCTGAGGGCCAGCGGTGTGCCGATGCCGATTGCGATGATCATGAAGCCCAGCTGGTTGATCAGCCCGTAGACCAGCGTGCGGCGCAGGTCGTCTTCGCGCAGCCCTTGAACGAGCGTGAACACGATCATGACGACCCCGACCGGGATCAGCATTTCAAGACCGGCGAAACCCCGCGCGAGGGCATAGATGGCCAGCTTGGTGGTGAATGTGCCGAGCAGGACGGTTCCGGCCGGCGAGGCTGCGGGATAGGCCTCGATGGCCCAGCCGTGCAGCATGGGAAAGGCGGCCTTGATGGCGAACGCCGTCAGAATCCAGATGCCGGCCGTACCGTCCAGCGTCAGCGCGTCGAAGGCCAGCGATCCCGTTTCCTGAAGATGCAGCACGCTGCCGCCCATCAGCAGCACGCCGGAAACGACCTGAACGATCAGATAGCGCAGGGCCACGCCGTCATCCGACTCCCGACCACCCGGAAACAGCAGCAGCGCCGAGGCCAGTGCCGTGAGTTCCCAATAGAGAAACAGACTCAGCAGATCGCCGGCGCACACCGCCCCGATCGCGGCGCCGGCATAGACCAGACCCGCCGCGCATTCATGACGCTGCGGACGGCTGCGCAGGTACAGGCTGCCACTGAGGGCCGCAAAGCCGAACAGCCAGGCAAACGGCGTGGATAGGGCGTCGAGACGCCCCAGCGTCAAGGTTTGTCCCGCGAGGATCACCTGCCCGAAGGGACCGTGATCGAAGCGTTCCAGGTGCATCAGCGCGAGCAGCGCGGGCAGCGGCAACAGCCAGGCCCGCAGGCGCCACGGCAGCCCGGCCAGCAGGAGCCCGCCCAGGATCAGAGGCCAGCCGGGCGGCATGTGCCAGGGCAGTTGCTCGAGGCTCATGCCGCGTGTCCTCGCGGGTCGGGAAGTCTCGTGAATGTCAGGGCTTCAGGGCAGCGGGCGCCAAGCGCAAGCGGGTCGACAGACCTGCCGGGGCATCGGCCCGGCGTCATGCCCTGCGTGCGTCCGGTCGAGCACGACAAACGCCTAGGGTTCATGAGCTTCGGCCCATGGGCTCAGAAAGTCGAGAATGGGGCCGGCGCCGAAAAACAAGGCGAGCGTGGCCAGCGCCGTCAGGCACAAGGGGATGAGACAGGCCAGTGGCGCCTCATGGACGTGCCCGGGGGTGTTGGCCGGCAAGGGCTTGAAAAAGGCCCGCCCGACCACCGGCATCAGATAGGCGAGATTGAGCAGGGTGCTGACGAGCAGGGCGGCCAGCAGCCACGGCTGATGGGCCTCGGCCGTGGCACCGGC
>PKCW01000109.1 GCA_002862965.1 Pseudomonadota bacterium | reverse complement strand
TCAGGCCATTCTCGAAGGCATGGCCTGGCTGGGCCTGGAACACGACGCAGGCCCTTACTACCAGACCCGGCGCTTCGATCGCTACGGCGAGGTCATTGCGCGCATGCTGGCCGCGGGGTCGGCCTATCATTGCTATTGCAGCCGCGAGCGTCTGGACGCCTTGCGCGCCGAACAGATGGCGGCCAAGGAAAAGCCGCGCTACGACGGCTTGTGCCGCGATCGGCGCGACCCGCCACCCGAGGGCGTGAGCCCGGTGGTGCGGTTTCGCAATCCGGTGGATGGACAGGTGGTGTTCGAGGATCTGGTGCGCGGGTCCATCGCCTTCGAAAACGCGGAACTCGACGACCTCATCATCGCCCGCTCCGACGGCACGCCGACCTACAACTTCACGGTGGTGGTGGACGATGCGGACATGGGGGTGACGCACGTCATCCGCGGCGACGACCACATCAACAACACCCCGCGGCAGATGAACCTGTTGCGGTCGCTCGGTGTGACGCCGCCGGCCTATGCCCATGTGCCGATGATCCTGGGGGCCGACGGCCAGCGCCTCTCCAAGCGGCATGGTGCGGTGGGTGTCCTGCAATACCGCGACGAAGGCTTTCTGCCCGAGGCACTGCTCAACTATCTGGTGCGTCTGGGCTGGTCGCACGGCGATCAGGAAGTCTTCAGCCGCACGGAGATGATTGCGCTGTTCGATCTCGGAGCCGTGCACCGGGCGCCGTCCACCTTCAACCCCGACAAGCTGCTCTGGCTCAATCAGCATCATCTGAAGACCGCCGACCCCGCGTACGTGGCCGGACACCTGCGCCCGCATCTGGCGCAACTGGGCGTCGATCCGGATGCAGGCCCGGATCTCGCCGGGGTGGTGTGCGCGCTGCGCGAGCGCAGCAAGACGCTGGTCGAGATGGCCGAGGGCGCGCGGTTTTTCTTTGCCGATCCTGTGGCCTACGATGAGAAGGCGGTGGTCAAGCATCTGGGCGAGGAGGGCCGGGGCGCGCTCCGCGCAGCGCAGGCGGCGCTCACCGAGCTGACCGAGTGGACCACCGAGGCGATCCACGCCGTCATCGAGTCGGTGGCCGCCGCGGGCGGCTGGAAGATGGGCCAGATCGCCCAACCCCTGCGGGTGGCGGTGAGCGGAACGTCCGTGTCCCCGCCCATCGACCAGACGCTGCAACTGCTGGGGCGCGACGCCAGCTTGGGGCGCATCGAGGCGGCGCTGCGGCACAGTCGAACCTAGCCGGGTTGCCGGCCGCGTTTTCGGGATGGGAGGGCGTGTGCGGGCATTCGGATTCCACTTTCTACTCGCCGGCCTGCTCGCGCTGGTCGCCGGAGCGGGCGGGGCTGCCGAGCGGTCGCCCCTGGCCGGCCGGGTGGTCGAGCTGGCCTTGACCGGACCGGTGGGCCCGGCCAGCAGCGACTATCTGGTGCGGGCCTTGGCGCGGGCCGGTGCAGGGAACGCTGCGCTGGTGGTGCTGCGGATCGACACCCCCGGCGGGCTCGACACCGCCATGCGCGACATCATCCAGACCATTCTCGCCTCGCCCGTCCCGGTGGCGGGTTTCGTCGCCCCGTCCGGCGCGCGTGCCGCCAGTGCCGGCACCTACATCCTGTATGCGTGTCATCTCGCGGCCATGGCGCCGGGAACCAATCTGGGCGCCGCCACGCCGGTGGCGATCGGTCCGGGGGGCGACGCGCCCGAAGGACCGGCGCGTCCCGAGGCGGCGAAAGGCGATTCACCGCCACCGAGTTCGACCGAGACCCTGGCGCTGAAGTCGCGCAATGACGCCGTGGCCTATCTGCGCGCGCTGGCCGAGCTGCGCGGGCGCAACGCCGACTGGGCCGAAGCAGCCGTGCGCGAGGCGGCCAGCCTGTCGGCACAGGCGGCGCTGGCGCAGGGGGTGATCGAAATCATCGCGGCGGATCTCCCGGATCTGTTGCGCCAGGTGCAGGGGCGGCGTGTGGAGGCGGGGGGACGCGCGTCGGTCCTCGACGTGCAGCAGCGCGAAGTGGTGACACTGTTGCCGGACTGGCGAACCCGTCTTCTGGCCGTCATCACCAATCCGAACGTGGCCTATCTGCTCATGCTGGTCGGCGTCTATGGCCTGATCCTGGAGTTTTATCACCCCGGCGTCGGCCTGCCCGGTATCGCCGGGGGAATTTGTCTCTTGCTGGCGCTGTTCGCATTCCAGGCGCTGCCGGTGAACTATGCCGGCATGGCGCTGCTGGTGTTCGGCATGCTGCTGATGGTGGCCGAGGCGGTGATGCCGAGTTTCGGCGCGCTGGGCATCGGCGGCATCGTCGCGTTTCTGTTCGGCTCGATCCTGCTGTTCGATCGCGACGTGCCCGAGTTCCGCATCGCCTGGGGCTTGATCCTCGGGGCCGGACTCGGCTCTGCCATCGGCGTGGCGTTGCTCGCGGCCTTCGCGGTCCGGGCGACGCGACGCGCCGTGACCACCGGCAGCGAGGCCATGCTGGCCGAGTACGGGGAGGCGCTCGCGGACTTCAGCGGCGGGCGCGGACAGGTCCGGCTGCATGGCGAGATCTGGCAGGCGCGCGCCGAACGGCCCGTGGCAGCCGGTACGACGGTGCGGGTGCGCGAACGCCATGGTCTGACCGTGGCGGTGGAACCGGTGGAAAACGGCAAATGAACACGGGAGAGGCGTCATGACGATTTCAGCGGTTGGCGTGATCATCGGGATCCTGCTGGCCTTCGTGCTGTCGGGCCTGAAGGTGCTGCGCGAGTACGAACGGGCCGTGGTGTTCACGCTGGGGCGCTTCTGGCGCGTGAAAGGCCCGGGGCTGGTGGTGATCGTGCCGTTCGTGCAGCAGATGGTGCGGGTCGACGTGCGCACCATCGTCATGGACGTGCCCTCGCAGGACGTGATTTCGCGCGACAACGTTTCGGTCAAGGTCAACGCAGTGTTGTACTTCCGCGTCGTGGATCCGGAACTGGCGATCAACCAGGTGGAAAACTACCTGGAAGCCACCAGCCAGCTGGCCCAGACGACCCTGCGCTCGGTGTTGGGCCAGCACGAGCTCGACGAGATGCTCGCCGAGCGCGACAAGATGAACGCCGACCTGCAGCGCATTCTGGACGTGCAGACCGATGCCTGGGGCGTGAAAGTCGCCAACGTCGAGATCAAGCACATCGATCTCGATGAAAGCATGATCCGGGCGATCGCGCAGCAGGCCGAGGCCGAACGCAGCCGGCGCGCCAAGGTGATCCACGCCGCGGGCGAGCTGCAGGCCTCGCGCAAGCTGCAGGAGGCCGCGCAGGTGCTGGCCGAGGCGCCGATGGCCATGCAGCTGCGCTATCTGCAGACGCTCACCCAGATTGCCGGGGACAAGAGCTCAACCCTGGTCTTTCCCTTGCCGATAGACCTCCTGAAACCGTTGCTGGTATCCGCACAGCCGAGCGCCGCAGGCGCTCCATCGTCCGGGGCCGCGATCCCGGAGTAGCGTCGGGGCCGCGCTTCGGCCGGCGCAGTGGATCCGCAACGCCATCGAAACCAAAGAGGCGCAGCGGATCGATGAGGCGATGGAAAGACTGGCTGGCGAGCCAGTGGCTGTGGCAAATCGCTCTGGTGCTGACCGTGGGCGCAGCCGCGCTGTTTCAGGCCCCCGCGCTGCAGCATCTGGAGTGGCGGCTCTACGATCGCGGTCTGCGATGGATGCCCGCGCCGGCGCCGGTCGTCGCGGGCGTTTCGGTCGAGATCGATGCGCGCAGCCTGGCGGGGCAGGGCGCGGACCTGCAAACCCAGCTCGCGCGACTGATCCATCTGCTGCAGAAAGACGGTGCACGCAGCATCGGCGTCCTGCTGCCGCTCGACGCCGATCCCGGTCTGCCGATGTGGTTTACGGCTTTGGCGCAGACCCTGCAGGAAAGCACCCTCGTATCGGCGGACCGCGCGAGCGTGAACCGGATGCAGCGATTGCTCGGCGAAGGAGAGCGGGATCTGGACCGGACCCGGCTCCTGGCCCGCGTCATGGCCGAGAGTGGCATGACCTACCCGTCGTTTCGCCTGGGTGCGGCGCCGTCGTCCCCCGACGCTCGCCCTCGCTTGCCGGATTCCCTGCTGCAACGAGCGATCCCGCCCCGTCCGGGAACGACCGTGATCCCGACCCCCACCGGAATCGGCGATCCGGCGGCTGGCCCGCGTCCGATCTTTCCCGCGCCGCGCCTGGCGAATGCGGCGGCAGGGCTTGGCTTCGTGGATGCCCCGACCGATCGGGACGGCGTCACGCGGGCGGTCCCGCTGGTCGTCACCGAGCAGGGACGCTACTACGCCGCCTTGCCGCTCCTGCTGGCAAGCCATTGGACGCGGGGATCGGCCCGGGACGTGGCGGTCGAGCCGGGCAAGGGCGTCCATATCGGCGAGCGGTTCATCCTGACCCTGCCCGACATGCGCATTTACGCGGGGCGCATGGATGGCGCGGACGCGCGATGGAAGACAATCCGGCTGGCGGATGTGCCGCCCACACCC
>PKCW01000278.1 GCA_002862965.1 Pseudomonadota bacterium | reverse complement strand
CTGTTCGGACAAGCCGTTCAGGTAGTTTCGGAGATTACCTGGATAGGTCGTTCCCCACTGCCCTTTGTGCCCGAGTCCGTCACCCATGAGCCAGTCCTGTTCGGCGACCTTCCCTGCGCTCGGAGCGTAGCCTGCGGTATGACAGTCGTTGCACCCGGCAATCCTGACCAGATAGCGTCCCCGCTCGATCTGCGCCCGTTCGGACGCATCGACCCTTGCCAAACCGGCGGAAGAGGCCGCCAGCATTGCCATGGCGGCAAGGCCTTTCCTTGCCACGGCGCGATATTTCGTACTCATGATCCATCCCCTTGTTGTTTTGATTCTTGCCCGGTTCTGTTTATCAGACGATCCCCGACGCGTCCATCGGCATCGGATTTCATCCGCCCGTCGTGACCGGCTGGCGGGGACGCCGATGGCTCGGGATGTGGGATACGGGGGGCGACACCGGGCTTGCGCCGCAGTCAGGGGAAGCCGGCCTGCAAACTCAGCCGAACAGCAGCAGCACGCCGGTATAGCCGTAGAGCCGGTCGTGGGCGATTTCGCCGTTGCAGAAAAAGCCGGCCAGCGGCACATCCCCGAGCCGTTCCTGGATGATGGCCAGCTCGGCCGAGCGGCGGCCGAACAGGCGCTCGCCGCGGCCGAGGCAGGAAAAATAGAGACCCCCGCGCGGCGGGCCGGCGAGCCCCGCGCGCACCGCATCGAGCATGCGCAGCAGATCCTCGTGGGCGCTTTGGGCGTCGCGCCGGCAGAACAGGACGGACTGGCCGACCTGCACCTGTTCGCCGATGACCAGCCGACCGTGCTTGCGGTCGAGACCGAGCAGGTTGCGCACCAGATAGTCGCCGGTATCCGATCCGGCCACCGGCAGCCCGAGGTGTATGCCTTGCAGATGTTCCCGCAGATCGGGATCGGTGGCGGCGATGCCCAACGCGTCGCAGAGCACGTCGAGCGCCGGCCGATGATCCAGAGTGGCGATCGTGTTGCCCTCGCCCGCGGTGATCACGGGCCGCGGCGCGTGGGCGGCGAGCGGCGAACAGCCTTGGGTGAGACGCACGGCAACGGGCACGGCGCCTGAAAACACCACGCCCGAAAGCTGCTCCTCGAAGGCAGCGCGCGCGAAGTGATAGGCCCGCGTGCGCGAGCTGGTGATGCCGCCCACCAGATAACCGCTCGCGAGGCCGGCACACAGATCGGCCAGTTGTGCCGGCAGGGCGTCGTCATGCGGACCGGCATGCACCAGCGCCAGATGGGCGGCCTCGAAGCCGCCGGGCGTGCGGCTGCCCAACGCCGGCGGAGCCGCTGCCGGCGAGAACACCTGAAACTCGCCTTCCGGGAAGCCGCTCAGCATGATCACGATCGCCGGCTCGTCCAGATACTCGACGCCGGTGGCGAGGATGCCGATGCCCGTGGAACCCACCCAGTCCTCCACGCCGGTGGCCTGCTGCAGATAGCTGACGATGGCCCGACCCGCCGGAGCCAGATGGTCGGTCACATAGACAAACCCCAGATTGGCGCCTGACGGCGGATCACCGAGCTGGCGCAGGGCCGCCTCGACCGCTTCCTGCCAGCGCTGGCTGCGGCCGTGTCCGACCCGAAAACCCGTCGCCCCATCCTTCGTCCGCGTCATGATCATCCTCTTCGCAATTATCCTCTTCGCACCCTCCGGCGCTCAGCTCGAACAGCTCACCGAAAGGCCCGCGGCCCAGTCCGGCGGCGGCGCGGCATAGTGCGCGAGCCAGGGGTGTTCGTCGAATGGCCGGCGCAGACAGGTGAGCACCTCGGCCACGCCGCCGAAATCGCCCTCGCGCGCCCGCCGGATGGCTGCCTCGGCCACCCAGTTGCGCAGGACATATCTGGGGTTCACCGCGCGCATCGCGGCCTGCCGCTCGGCGTCGACCGAGCCTTCGGCCGCCAGACGCGCGCGCCAGCGGACCAGGAAGGCGTCGCAGCGCGGCCGGTCGAGAAACAGATCGCGCACCGGGGCATCGACGCGGCCGCGCGCCGCGGGCTCGACCGTCCCCGGCAACTGGCTGAGTCCGCGAAAGAACAGGGGGTAGTCCGCCCGTCCCGCCTGCAGCAGGCCGAAGAGTGCATCGATGAGTTCGGCGTCGTCTTCACGCGCCGTCGCCAGCCCCAGCTTGGCCCGCATCGACTGCATGAACGTTGCCTCGAAGGCCGGGGGAAAGGCAGCGTCGACGAGGTCCTTGACCAATTCCGGCCGGCCGATGAGCGGACTCAAGGCATCCCCGAGGACGTAGAGATTCCAGTACGCCACGCGCGGCTGGGCGCGGTACTGGTAGCGGCCGGTGTGGTCGGAATGATTGCAGATGTGACCGGCATCGAAGGCTTCCATGAAGCCGAACGGGCCGTAGTCGAGCGTCAGGCCGAGGATCGACATGTTGTCCGTGTTCATCACCCCGTGCATGAAGCCCACCGCCTGCCAGTGCGCGATGAGCTCGCCGGTACGGCGCGCAACGTCGGTCAGGAAGGCGGCATAGGGCTGCGCGGCCTCGCGCAGCGCCGGCCGGAAACGGTCGATGACATGGTCGGCCAAGGTGCGGAGCTCGGCCGTGCGGTCCTGGGCATGCCAATGCTCGAAGGAACCGAAACGCACGAAGCTCGGCGCAAGACGCGTCACCACCGCCGCGGTCTCCCGGGTTTCACGCTGCACCGGCGCAGCCGAGCCGATCACGCACAGGGCGCGCGTGGTGGGCACGCCCAGCGCGGCCATGGCCTCGGAAGCGAGAAATTCGCGGATCGAGGAGCGCAACACCGCGCGGCCGTCGGCAAAGCGCGAATAGGGCGTGGGGCCGGCGCCCTTGAGCTGGATTTCCAGCGGGCCGGCTGCGCTCTCGACCTCGCCCAGCAGATGCGCGCGGCCGTCGCCGAGCTGCCCGGCCCAGACGCCGAACTGATGCCCGGAATACACCGCGGCCAGAGGCTCGGCCCCCGCCGGCAAGCAGTTGCCGGCGAACAGGGCCGGGAAATCGGGGTGATCGATCAGCTCCGGATCCAGCCCCAGCAAGACGGCGGCATCCGCGCTGCCGGCGACGAGATAGGGCGCAGGCAAGGGCGTGGGCGGCAAGCGAGTGTGGAACGCCGCAGGCAGCCGCGCGAAGCCGGCCGACAGACGCAGCGCATCGAGGCGCTGAAAACGGATACCGGGAGACAAAGCCATGTGCGTCAAAACCGCCGGCGCCGCCACGGGCGCGTGTCCCAAGGAATTCAGATCAATATAGCCCAGACGCGTCGCAGGGCCCCACCGCTCCGAAAGGCGGGCTACGCGTCATGCAAGTTCGACTCCAAATCAAGCCGGCCGTCGCCTCCCATGGATTTTCTGTCCGAATCGGGCGCTCTGGCCCGTTCCCGGCATGTCGCTTGTGCGACAAATCCGACATCACCCAAGCGCCACGGTCCGGCTGTGCCCTCCAAGTCCTTGTGCCATCCGGATTCCCGCACGCCATGAGTCTTTGGCGTGCGCATTGCAAGAAGCCATGTGACACCGCGCGGCTGTGCCTGCCGCTCGCCTGGCCAGGTGACTATGTGGAGATCGTCATGGGGATAGCACAGGAACGCGTCGCCCGCCTGCGGGCCCATCTGGAAGCGGCACTGGACCCCGCCGCGCTCGACATCATCGATCACACCGAGGCCCACGGCCACGACCCTCAGGCCAACGGCGCGGGCCACTACCTGATCCGGGTGGTGTCCGGGCGCTTCGACGGGGTATCGGTCGTTGGCCGCCACCGCCTGGTCTACGACGCGGTGGCCACGATGATGCCGGCAGAGGTGCACGCGCTCAGCATCAAGGCGCAGACGCCCGCCGAAGCGGGGGTGGCGTGATGGCACAGGAACACCGCGATGCCGGGCAGGACGGCGCAACCGACACGCCGGTTCTCATCCGGCACACGCAGGACGGGCGCCGGGTCGAGGTCATCGGTCGCTTCGTCTGTCTGGACGGGCGGCGCGAAACCGATGCGCTGGCCGACGTGCGCCAACACCCCAACCGCATGGCCATCTGGCAGGCCATGCCCGAGGCTACCCACATGGCCGGCCGGATCCCGCTGACCCGGGAGGACGCTGCGCGCGCACAAGCGGCGCTGGACGCGGCCCGGGCCATCCACGCGGCCACGCCGATGGCCATCGCCGAGCGGATACGCCACGCGGCGGATGACATCCTGCGGTTGCGCATCGATGAATGAGCAGCCCAGCGCGAACGGAGACGGAGCGCCGTGATCCACGTCGTGGAAGTGCCCTGGGAGGGTCGCCCGCAGGCGTGGTTCGCGTTCGACGAAGACGATCTGATCGGCAAGATCCAGACCCGGCGCATCGTTGCCGGCCGACAGATCCATATGATCGCCACGGCGCGCGAGCTGCTTGCGGCCAGCGGCGCGGATTCGCCACCGGACTGGATCGCCGATCTCGCGGCGCAGCACGACTGGGATACGCCGCTGTACCGCGCCGACGCACTGCTGGAGCCCGGGCACTATCAGCG
>PKCW01000264.1 GCA_002862965.1 Pseudomonadota bacterium | reverse complement strand
GGTGCACTTCGACGTGATGGACAACCACTATGTCCCCAACCTCACCATCGGACCGCTGGTCTGCGAGGCCCTGCGCCGCCACGGCGTGCAGGCGCCCATCGACGTGCACCTGATGGTCAAGCCGGTGGACCGCCTGATCGGCGACTTCGCCGCAGCCGGCGCCAGTGTGATCAGCTTCCATCCCGAGGCCAGTGAGCACATCGACCGCAGCCTGCAACTGATCCGCGACCAAGGTTGTCAGGCCGGCCTCGTACTCAATCCGGCCACCCCACTGCATTGCCTCGACCACGTGATGGATCGGCTGGACCTGATCCTGATCATGTCGGTGAACCCCGGTTTCGGCGGGCAAGGCTTCATTCGCGGCGCCCTGGACAAGATTGCCGCCGTGCGCCGGCGCATCGAGGACGGCGGGTATCCGATCCGCCTCGAGGTCGACGGCGGCATCAAGGTCGACAACATCGCCGAGGTCGCCCGCGCCGGGGCCGACACCTTCGTCGCCGGCTCGGCCATCTTCGGTGCGCCCGACTACGGCGCGGTGATCGGCGCGATGCGGACGCGGCTGGGCGAGGCCACCGGCTGATGCGCAACGGCCGGCGCGCGGTGTTGTTCGATCTGGACGGCACCCTCGTCGACAGTGTCCCCGACCTTTGTGCGGCCGTGAACGAAGTTCTGGGCAAATTTCGACGGCCGCCGCTTTCCGAGACGGAAATCCGCAGCTATGTCGGCGACGGGGCGCAGATGCTGCTGGCCCGCGCCTTCAGCCGCAGTCTCGACGCCGACCCGGCGACGGCGGTGGTGGCGCGTGCCTGGGTGGCATTCATGGCGGCTTACGATGCGCATCTGTGCGTCCACAGCCGGCTCTATCCGGGCGTTGCCGAAACGCTGTCACAGTTGCAGGAGGCCGGCGCTCTGCTGGGCATCGTCACCAACAAGCCCACGCGCTTCATCGACCCGCTCCTGAAACGGCTCGGCGTAAGCGATTGCTTTGGCGCCATGGTCGGCGGGGACACGCTGGCGCAGCGCAAGCCGGATCCGGCGCCGGTTCTCGAGGCCATGGCGCAGCTTGGGATGACGGGCGGCGAGCGGGCCGTCATGGTCGGCGACTCGCTCAACGACGTCCGCGCCGGACGGGCGGCAGGCTGCGTTGTGATCGGCGTGAGTTACGGTTATAACCAAGGCGCGGATCTGGTCCAGGCCGGGGCCATCGCGGTCATCGACCAGATGGCTGAGCTGATCCCTCGACTGGACACCTTGGATGGGACCTGAGCGCGATGCGCGAACCGTATAATACGCGCGGCAATCGATGGCGGAGCGGCCCGTCGAGGGCGTGACGGCTGCTGCCGCCGCGCGGGTGCCGGTCCTTCTTCATCCCACTCGGGGTTCCCATGATCAATGCCGATCGTTTTTCAGAGGCCAGCGCCGTTTTTGAACGCGTGCCGCTGGTGCGACGCGTCCTTGCCGACCTCGAGACGCCGCTCTCGCTCTATCTCAAGCTCGCCCGCGGCCCCTACAGTTACCTGCTCGAATCGGTACAGGGTGGCGAACGCTGGGGGCGTTATTCCTTCATTGGTCTGCCGGCGCGCAGCGTGATCCGGGTTCGTGGCCATCACCTGCAGCTCGAGACGGATGGACGGGTGGTCGAATCCCTGCCCGACTGCCCGGATCCGCTGGCGTGGATCGAGGCCTTCCAGCAGCGCTTTCGCGTGGCCGCCGCGCCTGGCCTGCCCCGCTTCACCGGCGGTCTGGTCGGCTATTTCGCTTATGAAACCGCGCGCTACATCGAGCCGCGCCTGGGTCGACGCATGCCCAAGCCGGATCCCTTGGGCACGCCCGACATCCTGCTGATGGTGTCCGAGGAAGTGCTGGTGCTCGACAACCTCAGCGGTGAGCTGACCGTCGTCGTACTGGCCGATCCCAGGGACCCGGCCGACGTCCAGAGGGCCGAAGCGCGGCTCGAAGAACTGGTTGGACGCCTGTCCGATCCCGCCCCCGCCGCCCGGCAGCTCAGCACCGCCGCGGCGAGCCGCGCCGGCCATGAGGTCTTCCGCGCCAGTTTCAGCCGCGAAGGCTACGAAGCCGCCGTGCGTCGCATCCAGAGCTACATCCTCGAGGGCGACGTGATGCAGGTGGTGCCATCGCAGCGCATGTCGGTGGCGTACGGCGGCAATGCGCTCGAGCTGTATCGCGCGCTGCGCTACCTGAACCCGTCGCCCTATCTGTTCCATCTGGACCTCGGCGACTTTCAGGTCGTGGGAGCCTCGCCCGAGGTGCTCGCGCGGCTGGAGGACGGCGTCCTCACGGTGCGGCCCATCGCCGGCACACGGCCGCGCGGCCGGGACCTCGCCGAAGATCAGGCGCTGGAACACGAGTTGCTCGGCGATCCCAAGGAAATCGCCGAGCATCTGATGCTGATCGATCTGGGCCGGAACGATGTCGGCCGCGTCTGCGACATCGGCAGCGTGACCGTCACCGAACAGATGGTCATCGAGCGTTACTCGCAGGTCATGCACATCGTCTCCAACGTGCAAGGCCGACTGTCCGCCGGTCTGGGCCCGATCGACGCCCTGCGGGCGACGTTTCCGGCCGGCACGCTGAGCGGTGCACCGAAGGTGCGGGCCATGGAAATCATCGACGAACTGGAACCGGTCAAGCGCGGCATCTACGGCGGCGCAGTCGGCTACATCGGCTGGAACGGCAACATGGACACGGCGATCGCCATTCGCACCGCCGTGATCAAGGATGGCCAGTTGCATCTCCAGGCCGGCGGCGGTGTCGTGGCCGATTCGGACCCGGCCGCCGAATGGGAAGAAACGCTCAACAAGCGGCGGGCTCTGTTCCGGGCTGTCGCCATGGTCGAGGGCACGCCGCGCTGAAGCGGCGAGCGGGTCGCGGCCGCCCGCGGTGCCGCCCCGGGCAGACCGACCTCAGGCAACCCGGATCTCGTAGGTCAAGCCGAACGGACCTTTGCCGGTCGGCCCGCGCTGCGAGCTGAAATAGAGGCGGCTCCCGTCGGGGGAAAACGCGATGCCGGCGATCTCGGATTGATCCTGTCCCACGACCTGCAGCAGCGGGGCCGCACGACCGGCCGCGTCCAGCACCACCACCTGCATGTCGCCGCCGTCCTCGGCCACCACCACCTCGCCACCGGTCGCCACGGTCAGATTGTCGACGCCCGAAAGGATGTCTTCGGCCTGCGCGGGATCGCGGCGATAGAGCACGCTCAGGATGCCGCTGCCGGCAGCGCCCGGTTCGTAACGCCAGACCGTATCGTCGCCCTTGGTGGTGAAAAAGACCCGCCCGCCATGCCAGGCGATCCCCTCGCCGCCGCGGAAGGGCGTGCTCAGCGGCACCTGCAGGCGGGTCGGTGTCGCGCCGCCGAGCCCGCCGATCAGCGGTTCGGGGTCCGCAAGCGGATGCCACATCACCCCGGCCGGCCCGCCGAGCGGATCGCCCTGAACCTCGGCCACCTCCAGCGTTCCCGCGGTCAGCCGGGGATAGGCGGCGGGCGTGAACCGATAGAGCCGGCCGTCCGGCTCGTCCTCGGTCAGGTACAGTCGGCCCTGGTCGGGATCGACCGCGACCGCCTCGTGTTTGAAGATGCCCAGCGCCGCGCGGTGCCGCGGCAGCCGCCGACCTTCGGGGTCGCATTCCCACACCGCGCCACCGCCCCATTCCTCGCAGGACAGCCAGGTGCCCCAGGGTGTGGCGCCGCCGGCGCAATTGAGCGAGGTGCCCTTGAGCAGCATGGAGGCCCCGACCACCTCGCCACGGGCGTTGAAACGCACCGCACCCACGCCGCCTGCGGCCGGCACCTCGCTGTTGGACACGTAGATCCAGCCGCCGCGCGCCGTGGGAAAGGTCGCCCCGCCGTCCGGGAAAAGATGCCAGCGATAGCCGCCGCCCGGGATCACCGGCTCCCCCGCGCGGGCGATCAGCCGGGATGCCAGACCGTCCGGCAGCCGGATGCCCAGGGCATCCGGTTCCCGCAAAGGTCCCAGATGCTGCAACAAGGTCGGGCCGGGCGCACGCGCCGCCTGCGCCAGCCGGGGCCAGCCGGTGACGGAACCCGCGACTGCCAGTCCCGCTCCGGCCAGGGTCTGGGCGAGGAAGCGCCGTCGTCCGGTATCGGGCGAGGTATCGAGCCGGTTCATGTGGACTCCCCTGTGCGTTGGCAACGCGGGCCGCTTCTGCAATCGTTGCACACCAGTATGGCTCGCCGAAAATGACGAAACGTCGCGTGCGACCACCAATGCCATCGTGACGTCACTCGCCCTTGCCTTTGGGGCGCCCGACTCCTGGGCGCAGACGCAAGCCCGGCGAGAGCAGCGTGCCATGGGGACGCATCGGCCGCCACGACCGGCAGGCCGGTCGTGGCGACGGGTCATTGCCCCGCGCGCCGAGCCGGTCGTCATCTGCGGCCTCAGATGACGGGCGCTTCCAGCATCAGAGGCCGGAACCAGCCGGTCCGGGGCAGGCGCCGACGGGAGGCACGATCGCCATCGTGCAAGGTG
>PKCW01000239.1 GCA_002862965.1 Pseudomonadota bacterium | reverse complement strand
ACCACTCACACTGTGCGATGCGATCTGAGACATCGAAGCAGCTCGAGCAGAAGTAGTGATCGCCGCGCCTGACCACGGTGTGGTAGCCATCGCAGCTGTCGCAGTTGGCGGGATACCAGCTATCGTCCCCGTCTTTGATGCCGATGTGAGTGGCGGCATGATCAGTCAGAGCATCTGCTATGTGCTCGGGCTCGATACCTTTCTCGCAGTGTTCACAAGTCGCGTAGCCCTCGTTCGCAATGACGATGGGTTCGCCGCAGTGCGGGCATTCGAGTTCGACCTGGGTTTCGGTGTGATCGCACACCAGACAGCGCAGCAACGCGATCTGGTCGTCTATGTCGTCCGGGATGGCTGCCTTGAAGCCGCACGCGCTACACGCTTTCGGCATGCTGCCCGTCTTGCGGGCGGCGTCGAACTCGGGCTTGAGCGCCTTGAACTTGGCGGCCAAGTATTTCCGGTGCCCCTTCATCGCCCGATCCGCGTGGGCGATCTCGCTGCCGAAGTCGTGGAAGTAGCCGTCCCACCGGTTCAACAGGCGATGGAGATGAAACCACGAGCGACAATGCTCGGCGACGATCTGTGCCTTGGCCTTTTCGTCGCTGTCCAGCCCCTGGTGGAAGAAGTGAACCATCTTGTTGCGATGGTTCGCCAGCGCGCGAAAGCTGTTGTAGGCGTCGTCGCCGATGTCCTCGCCCGCGACATCACGAATCCGCGCCCTGGCATCTTCCAGCGTGACCGAAATGAAATCCCCGGCCATGAACTTGGCGAGATTGGCCTGATCGGGCCTCAAGACGATCAGCGTCCAATGCTCCTTCATCAGCCGCGCCTTGAGCAGCATCTCCACCGCCGCGCAGAAGTGGATAACGGAATATTTGGGCGATTTGTCGAACTCCGCGATGCCGCGCTCCAGGAAGTCGAAGGCGTTGCGGGTCAGTGAGTCGAAGATGTCGTGGTGGGTCATGACATCGTCCTATCGCCAATGCGCGGGGCGGTGGAGCGTGTAGCCGTCGGGCTTGCTGATCTGATCGGGCAACTGGCTGGCGCGCAGTTTGTCCTCGCCGATGGTGAGGTAACCGTTCGCGTGGCGCTTGAGTTCGCTGGAATGGCGTCGCGGAGGGAAGGCGATGATGACCCGCTTGGCCGGAAAGCGTTCACGCACGCGGCGAATCGGCGAGGTGAGGTCGCTGTCACCCGACAAGACCAAGGCCACATCGAAGGCATCGTCAAAGGCATCGGCCATCATCTGAATGGCAATGTTCACGTCGGTCATCTTTTCTTCGTAATCGAGCCAGGTGGCATGGCATGCCCGGCATGCGCGAGGCTTTTCGAGGTAGTGGCCGAACTGGCACTGCACGCCTTGCAACGCCAGCGCCTCCAGGTAGTCGGACTGTCGCTTCTGGTCGGCCGCGTTGCGGCCGTTGTCGCGGATACGGGCGGAGAAGTAGTGGGTAGCCGCCAACTGTTGGCCGGGCTTGAGCAGGTTGTTTGCGAGCGCCGCCACATCCAGCCAGTAGTAGCGTTTGAAGCGCGCCTGTTTCAGCCCGAAGTAGAGGTTGAAACCATCAATGTAGGCAACGACGCGGGTCATCGGCGTGCGTCCAAGCCCTTGCCATGCGGCGCAGAGCTGATAGCATGTGCCTCACTAACCCCCCCGGAGATAGCATCTCCGGCCCGACGCCCCGAAAGGGGCGTCTCTTTTTGTGGGGTCGGCTCTAACCCCACCGGAGATCGCATCTCCGGCCCAACGTCTCCCTCGCGGAGGCGTTTCTTTTGGCGGGTCTGGACGACCATCACCGCGACGCCCCCGGCGCGACGGCCTTGGCCAGCAACTGGCCCAGATCGAGGTTCTTGCTGGTTTCCGCCCAGTCCGGCTCCTGCGTGAAGGGCTGGCGCACGTAGAACGGGCCTTCATGCTGTTCGCCGTCCACCAGCACGATGGCGAGGATGAACTTGTCTGACTGGTTCAGGCCGTAGAGGATCTCGTTGCGGGTGACGGTGATCGTGCTCTGGCCCTTGGCGCGGCCCTTTACCTCGATGTGGCGCGTGGTCGGCAGGCGGCCATCCACGGGCTTGGGCTGGCTGGTCACGTCCCAGCCGCACTTCTGCGCCGACACGTCGATCACTTCGTGACCCAGGGCGCGCTCGGCCGCCATGACCGCGCGCATCGCCATCTGCTCGACGCGGGCGCGGGCATCAACGTCCGCCGACCAGCCGCCTTGTTCGGCGGGCACGCCCTGGCGCTGCATCAGCAGGCCCGCCGGGATGACGAGCGCGCCGCCGAGCACGACCGGCGTGCTGGATACCACATGACGCATGGCCAGCAGTTCCTTCTCGCGCGACTCGCGGCGTGCCGTCAGGTCGTCGATGGTGCGGCGGACGTTTTCCAGCGTCAGGCGCACGTCCTTGCCGGCGGCGATGTCTTCTTGCAGCTTGATGTAGCGGTCGGACCAGAAGTTGATTTCCTTGACCAGCCGCTCGTGGACGGCGGCCAGGGTCTTGTCCACGGACTTCTCGCGCCGGGAACGCACTTCGTCGAAGTGCTCGGGTACGAGGTGGCTGCCCGCGTGGGCGAGCGCCGCGCGCTCCAGATCCTTGGCGATCCACGGTGAAGCCAGCACGTCCTGGATCAGCGGCAGGTCGGCAGCGGCGAGCGGCTCCAGGTCCAGATGCGGCGCCCAGCCCGCATTGATGGTTTTGCCCGCGGCGTCGATCTCGACGAACTGCATGCGGCGGGAGGCGATGCGCGTGGGATCGGCACCTTCCTTGACCGAGTGGTCGATGATGAACATCACCTTGGGCGCCAGCCCCAGGTCGCTCGGATCGACCAGCACGGCGCCTTGCTTCAACTTGTTGCGGTGCTGCTCCAGCACGATGTCGCTGACCGACTGCATCAAGGGGTGGCCCGGATGCAGCAGGCTGGCCATCGGCGCGCCCACGCGGTCGGTGAGGCGCACGTATTGCTTCTCGAAGCAGACGCGCTCGTAGCGGCGCAGCACCGTGTTGGCATTGCGGCGGTCGCGGCCCGTGATCTGGCGGTCACGCTCGCGGATGGTGGCCGGAACGTGGGTGATCTCGTAGCGACCCGGCTCGCGGGAGCGCAGCTCGCCGCCCAGGGTCGCGAAGGCCTGATTGAAGAAGGCGCGGATGAAGAAGGGCTGGAGCTTGCGGGCTTCGGCCTTCTCCATTTCTTCCTTGACGGCGAACAGGCGCTTTTCGTCCATCACCTCTTCGCACAGTGCGTTGCGCTTGATGATGTTTTCGAGGTGGTGGGTGTCGAGGGCGCCTTCGATCTTCTTGAGCAGGCGGGCGCGCACCTCGGGGTCGGCCCCGTAGCGGATGGCCTCGATCAGCAAGTCCTTGAGGCTTTTCTCCTCGAACACCTCGCCGAGGATGTCGAACACGCGCCCGCCGAGTGCCGCGCGCTCGACTTCGAGCTTCTCGAACAGGCGCTGGAAGACGTCTCCCTCGCGGGTTTCGGCGGCGACCAGGTTCCAGAGGTGGCAGACCTCGGTCTGGCCGATGCGGTGGATGCGGCCAAAGCGTTGCTCCAGCCGGTTGGGGTTCCACGGCAGGTCGTAGTTGACCATCAGGTTGGCGTTTTGCAGGTTCACGCCTTCGCCGGCCGCGTCGGTGGCGACGAGCACGCGCGCGGTCGGGTCGTTGCGGAACAGCTCCTGCACCTTGCGCCGTTCCTCGCGCTTGACGCCGCCGTGGATCATCACCACGGCTTCCTCGCTGCCGATGAGGCCGCGAATCTTCACCGCGAGGTAGTTCAGCGTGTCGCGGTGCTCGGTGAAGATGATGAGCTTGCGCTGCCGACCGGCGTCGTCGTGCATCTCCGGCGTGTCTTGCAGCAGGCGGGAAAGTTCGTCCCACTTGCGGTCCTGGCCGGAATGCACGACCTGCCGGGCCTGCTCCTCCAGCCCTTCGAGGATGATGATTTCGGCTTCGAGTTCCTGGATGGTCTGCGCCGCCGTGGCTTGGTCGACAATCGCTTCCTCGAAGTCCTCGTAGGCTTCGGGCGAGAGGTCGTCGGCGGAATCCCAGATGTTCTCAGGCAAGTTGCTATCGAGCGTCTCCGCCAATAACTGGCCGCGCTGGCGCAGTTTCTCTTCCTCGACGCGGCGTTTGAGCTTGTTGCGGCGGCGCTTGAGGGACTGGTAGATGGCCTCGGGGCTGGAGGCGAGCCGGCGTTGCAGCGCGGTCAAGGCGAAGCCGACCGTCCCTTTGCGCCCACCGTCGGCAAGCGCATCGGCCTTGTTGAACTGCTCCTTGACGTACTCCGTAACCGCCGCGTACAGGGCGGCTTCCAGCTCGGAGAGCTTGTAGTTGACGGTGTAGGCACAGCGTTCCGGGAACAGCCGCGTGCCGTCGAAGCGCAGCATTTCTTCCTTGACCATGCGGCGCATCAGGTCGGCCACATCGACCTTGTGTGCCCCGTCGCGGAACTTGCCATAGAAGCGGTCGGCATCCAGCAGCGACATGAAAAGCTGGAAGTCCTCTTCCTTGCCGTTGTGCGGCGTGGC
>PKCW01000008.1 GCA_002862965.1 Pseudomonadota bacterium | reverse complement strand
CCCCGGCGGCCATGCGTCCGCCGCCGCATCGACTATGCTGAACGTGGGCGTGAACCGCGCCCGCATCCACTGCGATTCTGCACGAGCCCGACGATGAGCCTGAATACCCAAACACCGGTCGATGCTGCGGAGCCCGCGCTGCCGCTGGCGCACCACCTGCGCGCAACGGCGGCCCTGCACAGCGAACACGCCACCGATTGGCAAGGCCATCGCCCGCGTGGCCTTTACTTCGTCAGGACCACGCTCAAGGACAATCCGGCCGGCGAGGGTCGGCCGGTCCTGCTGATGCCCGGTGGCTTCGATCCCCTGCGCGGCGCCTACAGCGATGAACTGATCCACGGCATGCTGCGCGCGCCCGGGATCGGCTCGGTCTGGGAGGCGCACTACCGCTATCAGGGCCAATGCGGCTTCGGCTATGCGCCCTTTCTGATCGACGACATCACGGCCCTCTGCGCGCATTCGACGACGCCGCCCCTGGTGGTGGGCATGAGCGGCGGCTCCCTGCTGCTCGCGGCCGGCCTGTTGCTGGCAGCGCAGCACCAGCCCCAGCCGACCGTCAAGGCGGCCCTGATCCTGGGGATGTATCTGCCGGGCTTCGAGAATCTCTTCGTGCGCCTGATGCTGCCGTATTACCGCCGTCCCAGCATGCAGGAACGCATCAATCGCCATTGCGGCCATCCCTACCTATTGCAGACCGACGTCGAAACCCGGCGCTGGTGGGATACGCAGCCGGAATTCCGGCGCTTGCTGGAGCAGCCACGGATGAAAGCCTGGGATCGCTTCCCGGTGCCGGTCGAGCTGCTGTTTTTCCGCATCGACACGCTCTCGCGTCGCGGTATCCGGCGCATGCGCGAGCTGTTCGACTGCACCGTGCATCCCGGCAGGATTCCCGGCCATCACCGCAGCCTGCGCCGGGACGTGCCGCTGGCCGAGGCCACCATCATCGACTTTTGCAGGCGCGAGGCCTGATCACGGCGCCGGCGGCGGTTCGGCGTCGGGGTCGGCAGGGATCAGGTCGGCCAGCGTGCCTTCGTCCAGCACCCGTGCGCGGGCGTCCGCCAGTTCCTGCGCCAGCTTGCGCAGTGGCGCAGGGGAGTGACGGGGCACGGTATGCGCCGGCGCAGGCAGGGCGGATCGCAGGCTGATCCGTTCGGGCGCCCGCGCCAGCACGAGGCGGGGAGGATCATCGTTCGATCGGACCAGCAGGTCGCGCTCGACCAGATCGGTCACGGCGAAGCGCAAGGCACTCGCCGGCACGCCCATCTCCCGGGCGAGTGTTTCGAGTCCGGCCGGCGCCTGGCCCCTGGCGTGGCGCTCGGCGACGGCAAGGAGCAGGCTCAGCGCGCGGTATTCGGGCGCATCGCGTTCCACCGCGGTGGCCTCCGCCGGGTCGGTGGCCGCCGGATACTGGACATAGAACGCGATCTGGGCGCCGGTCAGGAGGATGGTCCAGACCACGTTGAGCCAGATGAGCAGCAGGATCAGAATGGCGAAGCCCGAGTAGATGGCGTCGTAGTTGGTGCTGCCGGCGACGAAAAAGGCGAAGGCCCGTCCGCCGACCAGCCAGGCCAGCGCGGCCATCAGGGCGCCGGTCAGCGCCGCGCGCCAGCGCACCCGCGTGTTGGGGAGATACAGGTAGATCAGGGTGAAGATGGCGGTGATCAGCACCATCGGCGCCAGACGCGTGATCAGCAACAGCGCCAGACCGAAGGGCTGCCAGTCGCTGAGCCCGCGGACCACTTCGGCGCCCATGACCGAGGCGAACAGGCCGGTCGCCACCAGATACAGCACCGGCGCCAGCAGGACGACGATCAGGTAGTCCTTGAAACTGCGCGCCAGGGAACGGGCTTCACTCACGCGCCAGATCTGGTTGAAGGCCTGCTCGACCTTCTGGATCAGCGAGACGACGGTGTAGAGCAGAAAGCCCAGCCCCACCGACCCCAGCACCCCGACCTTCATGTTTTCGACGAAGCCGATGATGCGCGCCGTCAGTTCCGTGCCCTGTGGCCCCAGGGGCGCCAGCAGTTGCGCGATCAGGGGCTCGGCGACGTTGTGGGCACCGAAGGCCTTGAGCACCGAGAAGGCCAGCGCCAGCAGCGGGACCAGTGACAGCAGGGTGGTGTAGACGAGGCTCATGGCCCACAGCGTGAGCGGGCCCTGGGTGAGATCGCGCCCGACGGCGAGCGCGATCCGCACCGTCAACAGCGCGCGGCGTCGCGGGACTGAAAGCCGGCCCGGATCGAGCGATCCCAGCCGGCTCAGCCAGTCCCGCGGCGCGCCGCGCTTCACGCCGGGGCAGCCTCCGGCACCAGGCCCAGCTCCTGCTTGAGCAGGTTTTTCAGGATCTTGCCATTGGCGTTGCGCGGCAGGGGTTCGCTGCGCAACTCGATGCGCACCGGCACCTTGAACCGGGCCAGATGGCTGGCCACATGCGCCTGCAGATCCTCGACGCTGACCGTGTGGCCCGGCGCGATCTGCACCACGGCGCCGACTTCCTCACCCAGCACCCGATGCGGAATGCCGATGACCGCGGCGTCCATCACGGCCGGATGGCTGTAGAGGGCATCTTCCACCTCGACGCAATAGATGTTCTCGCCGCCGCGGATCAGCATGTCCTTGGCCCGATCGACGATGTAGAGATAGCCTTCCTGGTCCATGCGCGCCAAGTCGCCCGTGTGCAGCCAGCCGTCGACGAAGGTCGATGCATTGGCCTCCGGCCGGTTCCAGTAGCCCTTGATGACGTTCGGGCCCTTCACCATCAACTCGCCGACCTCGCCGCGCGGCAGTTCCGCGCCGTCCGCGCCGACGATCTTGATTTCCGTGACGGGCGCGGGGCAGCCCACGCTGTCCGGGCGGCGGTGGTATTCCTCGGCCGAATTGCTGGTGCACAGCGCGGAGGTCTCGGTCATGCCGTAGCCGTTGCCCGGATCGACCTTGGGAAAGGTCTGGCGGATGCGCTTGAGCAGTTCGGGCGCGGCCGGGGCGCCGCCGTAGGCGATGTTGGTCACGCAGGACAGATCGTGGTTGGGCAGGTCGGGATGCTCCAGCACCTGCCAGACCATGGACGGCACGCCGCCGAAGGTCGAGATGCGTTCGGCCTCGATCAGCTCGATGGCGCGCTGGGCGTCCCATTTGTACATCATCACCAGCTTGCCGCCGGCCAGTGTCATGCCGATCAGGAAGCCGTGGCAGCCGGTGACGTGGAACAGCGGCACGGACAGCAGCATGCTCGGCCCCACCATCTGCATGCCGCCCGCCGGGTCCTCGCCGCGCAGCACGCTGGCGCGCATGCGCACGAAGGCGCCGCTGATGAGGTTCTGGCAGACGTTGCGGTGCGTGCCGAGCGCGCCCTTGGGCTTGCCGGTGGTGCCGGAGGTGTAGAAGATCGTGGCGTCGTCGTCCGGCGCGATGGTGGCCTTGGGCAGCACGGCTTTTTCCGGCAGGTCGCCGCGAAAGGCCTGGAAGTCGAGCACGCCCGCGGGCAGCGTGGCGGGGCCGCGGGCGACGATGATCCGTTCCAGCGCCGGCAGACGCGCCAGATGGGGCGCGATGCGCTCCAGACGCTCGGCGTCGCAGAACAGCACCCGTGCGCCGGAATCGGCGAGGCCGAATTCGAGCTCATCGCCGGTCCACCAGGCATTCAGCGGCACGATCACCGCGCCGATCGCGGCCGTGGCCCAGAACACCATGGGCCACTCGGGCAGGTTGCGCATGGCCAGCGCGACGCGGTCGCCTTTCTGGATGCCCAGCTCTTCCACCATGCGCGTGGCCAGCGCCGCCACGGCGCGGTAGTGCTCGGCGAAGGTCCAGCGCTCGCCCTCGTAGACCAGGTAATCCTTGGCGCCATGACCGCGGCTGATGTCCAGCACGGTGCGCAGCGACGGCGGCGCCGCCTTCCAGACGCGCGTGGGCACGCCGCGGATCTCGATTTCCTCGAAGTTGAAGAGGCCGGGCTTTTCGGTGAGCTGCGCGTTGGCCTGCTCGATGGTCAGGGACATGGGTGCACTCCTTGGCAGATGTTCTTGTGCGGGGGCGCGTCGGGACCACCGAACCGTCGTTCCGGTGCGCGCCCGTTAGTCTATCAGTCCGGCCCGGACCGGGAAGCCGCCGGGCAGGGGATCAGGCGCCGCCGTAGCGCAGCCGCGTGCGTTGCTCCAGCCGGCGCAGGAACTCGGCCATGATTTCCTCGTAGAGCTGTTCTTTCAGGATCTCGTCCTCCACGCCGGCGTCGAGGTTGGGGTTGTCGTTGATTTCGATCACACACACGCCGCGGTGCGTCTGTTTCAGGTCGACACCGTAGAGGCCGGTGCCGATCAAGCGAGCCGCCTTGACGGCCGTCCTGAGGACCGCTGCGGGTACGCGTTCCAGCGGTAGCGTGCGCGAATTGCCCGCGGCGGTGCCGCCGCTGGCCTTGTGGTCGTAGATCTGCCAGTGATCCTTGCTCATGAAGTACTGACAGGCGAAGAAGGGCTGGCGGTTGAGGACGCCGATGCGCCAGTCGTATTCGGTATAGAGGTATTCCTGGGCCAGGATCAGGTCGGACTTCTGGAACATCTGCTCGGCGACGGCCTTGAGTTCATCCGCGTCC
>PKCW01000253.1 GCA_002862965.1 Pseudomonadota bacterium | reverse complement strand
ACATCGGTCAGGAACCCTGCCTTCAAGCAACGATGCGCGGCCATCACGTCATTGCCCTCCTGCGCTTGCGTCAAAGTCTGACGGTCCACCAGCGAGGCCTGCACATAGGCCCGAGCGATCTCCACCGCGCTAGCCATAAGGCTTTCGATAGGGTCAGTCACGTTGTGGCTCTGGTCGATCATGTAGCTTGGCGCGAACCCCTTGGCCCCGCGAAGTTCTGCCTCGACCAGTTCGTTGAAGACCAGGAACAGCCGGAACGGCTCCACCGAGCCCGCGTCGAGGTCGTCGTCCCCGTACTTCGAATCGTTGAAATGGAACCCCGCCAGCCGCCCGACATGCACCAGCCGCGCCACGATCTGCTCGATGTTCACGTTCGGCGCGTGGTGGCCAAGGTCCACCAGACACTTCGCCTGAGGCCCCAGATGTTGTGCCGCCATCAGCGACGAGCCCCAGTCGCTGATCACGGTCGAGTAGAATGCCGGCTCATACATCTTGTGCTCGATGAACATCGCCATATGCGGCGGCAGGGCGGCATAGACCTCTTCCATCGCCGAAAGGTAGTTCTCGAACATGCCGCTCAGGCTCTGCTGCCCGGCGAAGTTCGTGCCGTCGCCGATCCAGACCGTCAGGGCGGGGGCACCCAAAGCTTTCCCGATCTCGATACACTCGATGTTGTGCGCCACGGCCTGCGCGCGGATATCCGAACGGGCGTTCGCCAACGATCCGTAGCGGTAGCTGAGCGCCTGATCGGTCTGATCCTGGAACGTGTTCGAATTCACCGCATCGAACCCGAGCCCGTATTGCGCCGCCTCTTGCCGAAGCGCGTTGTAGTCGGAAACCTTGTCCCAAGGGATATGCGGGGAAACTGTCCGCGTCCCCCGGGTCAACTGCTGGATCACCCCGCAATCGGCCAGCTTGTCGTGGATGCCGCGCGGCTCTCCACGCCCCGGAAAGCGGGCAAACCGGGTGCCCCCGGTCCCCACGCCCCAGGTCGGCACCGCCACCGACCACGCCATTGCGCGCGCCACCGTGGCCTCGATGTCCACCCCGCGCCGAGCAAGTTTGCGCCCCAGCGCCCCGAACTCATCCTCATGCGCCACCCGCGCCGCTTCGTTCAGCGACCCGACCAGATCCTCTGAAATCAGCATCCTTGCCCCCTAGCGCGTGAAGGACACGGCATTGCCCGCGTCCACGTTCAGGAAATTGCCGGTCGATTTCGCCGACAGGTCCGATGCGAAGAAATAGACCCCCTCCGCGATGTCCTCGGGGAAGACCGACCGCTGCAACAGGCTGCGTTTGCGGTAGTGCTCCTCCAGGTCGGAAACGGCGATCTTGTTCGACGCGGCGCGCTGTTCCGACCACTCGCCCTTCCAGATCTTCGACCCACGCAACACGGCATCCGGGTTCACCACGTTGACCCTGATCCCTAGCGGCGCGCCCTCCAGCGCCATGCAGCGGGCAAGGTGGATTTCCGCCGCCTTCGCCGTGCAATAGGCCGATGCCCCCGGCGATGCGGCAACCCCGTTTTTCGACGAGATGAACACCATCGATCCGCCGATTCCCTGAGCTTTCAGAACACGATAGCCCTCGCGGCCCACAAGGAAATATCCCGTCGACAGGATGTCCATCGTCTTGTTCCACATCGCCAAGGTCGTATCCTCGACCGCCGCCGCTGACGTGATCCCGGCGTTGTTTACCAGCACGTCCAGCCCGCCGTACTCGCCGACCGTATACTCAACCGCCGCGATCACCGCCGCTTCAGAGGTCACGTCCATCACCACGCCCCGGACCATGTCGCGGCCATAGCGCTTGCCGAACCCGGCCACGACTTCGTCCAGCGCCGTCTGGTCGATGTCGGCCAAAACCACATTGCAACCCTCACGCAGCAACCGTTCGGCAGAGGCCGAACCGATCCCGCCCGCGCCGCCGGTGATGAAGGCCACCCGGCCCTGCATCGCCTTCGGCTTCGGCATCCGCTGCAGCTTCGCCTCCTCCAGCAGCCAGTATTCGATGTCGAACGCCTCCTGCTCCGGCAGGCCCTGATACTGCGAGACGCCGGAAGACCCCCGCATCACGTTGATCGCGTTCAGATAGAACTCCGCCGAAACGCGGGCCGTCGCCTTGTCCTTGGCGAAGGACAGCATCCCCACGCCCGGCACCAGATAGATCACCGCGTTCGGGTCGCGCATGGCGGGCGAATTGGGCCGCTTGCAGCGGTCGTAATAAGCGGCATAGTCCGCGCGATAGCCCGCGATCAGCCCGTCCAAGGCGCTTGCATCGGCATCCGCCGGAACGACCAGAGGCTTGATCTTGGTCCGCAGGAAGTGGTCCGGGCAGGACGTGCCCATCGGCGCCAGCCGGTCAAGCGAACGAGAGTTCACAAATTCCAGCACCTCCGGCGCATCGGTGAAATGCCCCACCATATGCGCCCCGCCCGAGACGCGCCCCCGGATCAGCGGCATCAACCGTCGCGCGGTGGCCTTCCGGTCCTCGACAGCCATTGAGGCCACCACCTCGCCGCCAAAAACCGGCCGCTTCACGTTGGCGTGCAGCCAGACGGCGGCCTTGTTGATCATCTCCAGCGTCAGCAGGTAGCATTCCTTTGCCGAGTTGGCCCAGGTGAACAACCCATGCTGCCCCAGCACCACGCCCTTCAGCCCGGGATTCTCCTCCGCCATCCGGCCCAGCTTGATCCCCAGGTCGATCCCCGGACGCTGCCAGGGCAGATAGCCCAGCTCACCGCCAAAGATCTCCTGCGTCAGCCGCACCTGGTCCGCCGATGCCGCAATCGCGATCACCGCGTCGGAATGCACATGATCGACGTGGGCGTGGGGCACGAAGCCGTGCAGCCAGGTATCGATCGACGGCGCGCGCGGGTTCACGTTGAAGATCGTGTGTCCCAGGGCCTCGACCATCGCGTCTTCCTGATCCAGCCCCCGATACTGCGCCCGCAGCTGCATCAGCTTCGACATATACAGCGTCGCGAACCCGTCCAGCTTCATCGACCCGATGTCGCCGCCCGAGCCCTTGACCCACAACACCTGCACGTCATCCCCCGACAGCGGGTCCTTGTGCGAGACCTTGGCCGAGGTGTTCCCGCCGCCGAAGTTGGTGATTCGCAGGTCAGACCCCAAGAGGTTGGAGCGGTAAAGTAACTTCCCCGGCTCGTCCAAAGTGGCGGCATAATCGTCGTCCCACAGGGACTTGAGCGTGATTTCCTGGGTCATGGGTCCGAACTTTGGCTGGAAGGATTTTCCGAAGGATAGGGACCAAACGCTCACAGTCAATCACGAAACGCCATGCTGCGCCGCAGAGAATCTTCGGCAATGCAGCATTGCGATTGTTTGTTGACGGATATGAGCGATTCTGACAGCCTTCCGGTCATGATGCCCAAGATGATGCCCAACCATGATGCATGAACGCGAAAGATGGCAACTGATCCTGACCCGCCTCAGGGACCGTGGCATCGTCCGCGTCGCCGATCTTGTGGGCGTGACCGGGGCCTCGGTCGCCACCCTGCGCCGTGACCTAGCTAAGCTTGAGGATTCCGGCCAGCTGCGGCGCGTGCATGGTGGGGCGGAATCGGTCGCCTCGGGCCAGACCCCGCTGACTGCGCCCAGCTTTGACGCCAGCCAGACCCTGAACGCCGACCTCAAGCAGGCCGTGGCGCAAGGGGCGGCGCACCTGTGCCAGGACGGCGATTCGATCATCCTCAATGCGGGTTCCACCACCTGGTTCATGGCCCAACAGCTGCGCCAGCACCGGATGCAGGTCCTCACCAACTCCTTCCCCATCGCGCAGGAACTCATCGCCAATTCGATGAACCGCGTCGTCCTGCCGGGGGGTGAACTGTACCGCGAGGCAGGGATCATCCTTTCCCCTTTCGACGAAGATGCGATCCAGCATTTCGCGGCATCGAAGATGTTCATGTCCTGCTACTCGATCACGCCGCTTGGCATCATCGAAAGCGATCCGCTGGTGGCGCGGGCCGAAGCCAAGCTGCTGACCCGCACCGAAAACCTGATTGTCGTCGCCGATTCGACCAAGTTCGAGGCACGCGGCAACATGGTGGTCTGCCCCCTGACCCGCGTCTCCACGCTGGTCACTGACACGGGCGCGCCACCGCACATGCTGGAACTCCTGCGACAGCTGGGCGTCGAGGTGGTCCTGATCGACCCAAGTAAAGCCAAAGTCCTGACCGCGGCCTGAGGAGGGCACGGCAGGCACAACAAACGGGAGGAGACTACACATGATGATGAAACTTTCCGGCCTTGCCCTTGCGGCGGGTCTTGCGGCCAGCCTGATGGGCTCGACCGCCTTTGCCGAACCCGTCACTGCCGCCCCCGGCGCCGAAGTGAACGCGGTCCTGTTGCCGAAATTCCTGGGCATCCTCCCCTTCGACCAGGCCAACCGTGGCGCGCAGGAAGCCGCGGCTGAGCTTGGCTCCACCGGCAAGCTGGAATTCATCGGCCCGACGCCCGAGAATTCGGCCGCAGGCCAGATCGAGATGCTGACGACGGCGACCACGCAGAAGCAGCACGTCGTGATGCTGTCGAACAACGCGGGCGACCAGATCGCCCCCGCCGCCGAGGCCGC
>PKCW01000254.1 GCA_002862965.1 Pseudomonadota bacterium | reverse complement strand
GAGGTGGAGTAGTAGCAGTAGTTGTTGGAGTTGCGCCGGCGGCGAGGAGCATATCCACGAGGGCGAGCAAGGGGCCGGCGTAGAGACCAGCGTGGTAACGCAGCCGGCGGCCGGGATCTTCTGCGGCGCGGACGATGCACTCGGCAATGACCTCCGGCGGCGTCCCCGTGCTGCCGCGCCTGAGTCGCTCGGTCAGGCGCGCAATCCGTTCGCGATAGAAGGGCAGGTCGATTTGCCCCATCACCAGCCCGGTGTCGGCAAACGCAGTCTGGGTGAATCCGGGCTCGACGATCTTGACGCGCACCGCGCTCGGCCGAAGGTCGTGCCAGAGCCCCTCGCTGATCGCCTCCAGCGCGTATTTCGCGGCGCTGTAATAGCCGTAGAACGGGAAGGTCATGCGGCCGCCGATGCTCGTGACATTGACGATGACACCGCGGTCGCGCTCGCGCATCCCGGGCAGGCAGGTGCGGATGGCGGTGAGCGTGCCGAAGACGTTGGTTTCAAATGATGCGCGAACCTGCTCGGGACTGCAGGTTTCGATCGCGCCGGTGAGGCCGTAGCCGGCATTGTTGACCAGCGCATCCACGGCGCCGAAGCGTGCTTCGGCCGATGCCAGCGCGGCCTCCACGCTGGCGGGGTCGGTCAGATCGAGGCGTTCGACCAGCACGTCCGCCGGCCAGCCGAACTCGGCCGCGCGGGCAGGGTTGCGCATGGTGGCGACCACCTGCCAGCCGCGCCGGTGAAAAGCCGTTACGGCGGCTTTGCCGATGCCGGACGAGGTGCCGGTGATGAGGACGGTGCGCGGCATCGGGGACTCCTGATCGGGTTGTGGCGGCGGGGGCGCGTCAATAGACCGCTTTGCCAATGGCGAGTTCGGCTTCCTTGACGCTGATGGAGCCCCTACCTACTATTTGAAAACCTTTTTTCCACTGTTGAAGGAACAGCAGGACAATCCTATGGCCAAGAAAATCTCCCCCGACCTGGTCGGTGAAACCTTCAGCCCGATGCCGGCCTCCTGGACCAAGAAGGACGTGCAGCTCTACGCCCTCGGCGTGGGCTGCCAGCCGGACACCGAACTGGCCTTCGTCTATGAGCAGAAGGGCCCCAAGGTGCTGCCGACCTACGGCGTCATCGCCGGCATGATGTCCATGGGCGGCATGATGGGCAAGGTCGAAATGAACCTCGCCAATCTGCTGCACGGTGAACAGGCGATCACCCTGCATCGCCCGATTCCCCCGCAGGCCAAGGTCGAGTGCATCGGCAAGATCACCGAGGTGTGGGACAAGGGCAAGGCCGCGGTGCTGGGCGTGGAAGGGCTGGTGCAGGACAAGGACGGTCCCATCTGCACGACCCACGCGACCATCTTCCTGAAGGGCGCCGGCGGCTTCGGTGGCGAGCGCGGGCCTTCGTCCGAGGGCATCAATGTCGCCCCCGAGCGCGAGCCCGACCACATCGTCACCTACAACACCCGGCCCGAGCAGGCGGCGCTCTATCGGCTGTCCGGTGATCCGAATCCCATCCACATCGACCCGAACTTCGCCAAGCTGTCCGGCTATCCGAAGCCCTTCCTGCACGGCCTGTGCACCTACGGCTTCGTCGGTCGCGCCATCCTGCACACCCTGTGCGGCAGCGATCCGGCGCGGTTCAGTTCGTTCGAGGCGCGTTTTGCCGATCAGGTCTATCCCGGCGATGACATCGTCACCAAGCTGTGGGTGATCGAGCCCGGCGTCGCCATCGTGCAGGCCGAGACGCAGAAGGGCAACGTGGTGCTCTCCAAGTCCAAGTGCACCTTCAAGCCCGAGTAAGACGGTTCGCTGGTTTGAATCGGGGAAGGGGGCGCAAGCCCCCTTTTCTTTGGGGTCGCGATCCGCGTTGGGCCTATACTCGAACTACATGGTTTCGCGATGCACCAGGGCCGTATGGCCGGGAGGATGTGCCGCATGACGGCCAGCAAGACACTGAAGATGGGTGATCAGGCGCCGGATTTTCGTCTTCCGAATGCGGAGGGTCGCGGCATCGCGCTGTCGGAGTACCGGGGCGCGCCGGTCGTGGTGTATTTCTATCCCAAGGACGACACGCCCGGCTGTACGGCGGAGGCCTGTGCCTTTCGCGATCAGTACGAGGATTTCCAGCGTGCGGGGGCCGAGGTCATCGGCATCAGCTCCGACGCGCCGAGCCGCCATGCGCAGTTCGCCGGCAAGCACCGGCTGCCTTTCGTGCTGCTCAGCGACCAGGACGGCGCCGTGCGCAAGGCCTATGGCGTGGCCGCGACGCTGGGGATTCTTCCCGGCCGCGTGACCTTCGTCATCGATCGGGACGGCGTCATTCGACACATGTTCTCGAGCCAGCTTCGCGCCACCCGGCACGTTGCCGAGGCGATCGAGATTCTGCGAAAACTGACCTGAGGGGCCGCATCGGGGCGGTACCGGAGGCGGGCTCGCGCGCCGCTGGCATCGGCGGTGTCGATCACGTCGCGCAATGACGACTCGGCATGGACGGAAGCGGCGGCCACCCTGCGATGGCCGCCGCTGGCGTCAAGCCCCCGGACGGGACCGATCGATCAATGCGGAAGCCCGGCAGGCGTAAAGGTGAAGCGCACCGGGGTGAAGGTTTGGGACAAATAGGTCCCGAAAACCGGAATGGTTGCGAACTGAGCCTGCAGCGCCACGTTGACGGGCGCCAGTGCGGCATTGCCGGCATTCAGGGCCGTTTCCCTGGTGGCATCCACCAGGCCCGGACTGCGGTCGTATACCGTGTCATAGACTGTGGAGAAGCGGACGGGGCCGACACCATATCCACCCAGAACGCTGGCATCGAGTGTATAGAGATTCAGTTGGCCGGCCTTGAAGGAATAGGAGCCTTGGCCGTGGATCGCTGCGAGATCCTCGTCGGCGAGATTCTGGAGCTCTGCCTGTGCGGCAAGAGGGGAGGCCAGCAACGGGACCAGGGGGATGAGGAACTTTTTCATGCGAGAACTCCTTTTCAAGTGCTTGTGAACCGCGATCGACGGTACCGCGTCCGTGTTGCATGACCATGTCGATGGATCAAGAGATTTGTTTCGACGGCCGACCCGGCCTCAAGCCAGCGCTTGCGCGATTCAGGCCATCATGCGAGCTGCGTTGTGCTTGACCGCGGCGCAGGTGCTTCGCGAGTCGTGTTCGCAGCCGGATGTCCGTTGTCGGGAGGAAGCAAACGAACCCTTGCTTCACGCAAACATGTCGGGCTGGCCCGGACGATCCGCCGCCCCGCGCGGCACCTGCACCGCCGAATCATCGTCGCAGGCGGCGACTCACCCGGCCTGCTGAGCGAGATCCGATGCGATCGGTGTCAGCGTGCGTTCCCACTCCAGCGCACTGCGGACGATCAGGTTGAGGTCGGCGTAGCGTGGCGTCCAGTGCAACAGGTCGCGCAGGCGGGCCGGATCCGCGATCATCAGCGGCAGGTCGCCAGGCCGCCGGGGCTGGTTCACGGTGGCGATCTGGCGACCACTGGCGCTGCCCACTGCGGCCAGAACCTCACGCACGCTGCGTCCCGTCCCGTAGCCGCAGTTGAGGGTCACCGATGCACCGCCGGCTCGCAGATAGTCCAGCGCCAGCACGTGAGCGGCAGCGAGATCCTCGACGTGGATGTAGTCGCGAATGCCGGTGCCGTCAGGCGTGTCATAGTCCGTGCCGTACACTTCAACGAACGGACGCCGCCCCAGGGCGGCTTCGCAGGCAACCTTGATCAGCTGGCCCGCTTGCGGCCCGCGCGGCCCGATGCCGGCGCCGGGCGCACTGCCGGCGACGTTGAAGTAACGCAGGATGGCGTGGCGCATCGGCGTCACGGCGGAAAGGTCGCGCAGCATCCACTCGGCCATGAGCTTGGATCGACCATAGGGGTTGTTGGGTTCGGTCGGACTCTGCTCCGTCGCCGGGCGATGGAGCGCCGGCAAGGCATACACGGCGGCGGTGGATGAAAACATGAATTGCCGGACGCCCGCTTTGGTGCAGGCCTCGAGCAGGGTATGCATCATGCAGGTGTTGGTGTCGTAGTAGTCGAGCGGACGACCGACCGATTCCGGAACGCTGGTCCGGGCTGCGAAGTGCAGCACCGTATCGATGCCGTGGCGGGTCAACAGATCCTCGAGCAGGGCTGCATTGCCCGCATCGCCGACGACCAGTTGGCCATGGCGCACGTTGTCCAGATGGCCGGTGGACAGGTCATCCAGAATGATCAGCGCTTCGCCGCGCTGACCCAGGAGGCGCGCCACATGCCCGCCGATATAGCCGGCTCCGCCGGTGATCAACACGCTGTTTGCCATGACGATGAGGTTGCCTGATCGGAACTTCCTGAGTTTTTTGTGACACAAGCATAGCACTTGCGCTCCGCATGCCGGACACTTCGCGGCATGGCCATTTTTTGCTAGCATCGCGCCTCGCGGCCGCGCAACCGGCCGCGGCTGGATTTTGGCCGCATCTGATGAGGGTGACATGTCGACGATTCGCAAGGTGGTCCTGGCCTATTCGGGGGGACTCGATACCTCCGTCATCCTCAAGTGGTTGCAGGAGCACTACCGCTGCGAAGTAGTGACTTTTACGGCCGATCTCGGGCAGG
>PKCW01000050.1 GCA_002862965.1 Pseudomonadota bacterium | reverse complement strand
CGGCCGAACTTCTCGCGCGCCGCCTTGCACACCGCGTCGATGTCGTCGCCGGTGAGCGCCGGGATGCAGGTCTGGTAGACGAACACCGCCGGCGGGTCGTACTTGTCGATCACCTCGCGGATCGCCTTGAACAGCCGCTTCTCGCCGCCGAACACCACGTCGGTCTCGTTGATGTCGGTGGTGAAGCCGGTGCGGTACAGGCGCGAGCCCGACGACTTGGCGCCGCGGTTGTCCCAGGAGTTGCCCTCGCAGGCGATCGGCCCGTGCACCAGATGGGCCACGTCGGTGATCGGCTGCAGCGCGATCTTGGCGCCGTCGAAGGCGCAGCCGCCGGCCGCCGCGCCCGGCTGCAGCTGCTTGGTGCAGCCCTTTTTGCGCTCCTTATCCGACTTGCCCTGGTTCTTGCCGCAGCCGGGCTCGTTGAAGACGTCTTGGACGGTGCTGGACAAACTGCTCATGCGCGGGCCTCCCGGGAAAGGTGGCGGGGCCGGAGACAACGACCGGCCCTGTGGGTCTATCAGCGATTCAGCAGGAAGCGGGCCAATGCCGCGGGTGATTTGATTGCTTTTGTTTTCAACCGGATGGGGCGCCACACAAGGCAATGGGCGATGAACGGCCAGACGATTGGCGGCTTTGCGACACAGGCCTTGTGGCGTTTGTCGGAGGCCGGCCCGAACGGGAAGTGTGCGAGATCGAACGATGCGTCGGAGCGGTCGAGGCGATACGCTGCCCCGTGACGCACACCAGTCAACCGATCAGCCGTTCACGGCAAACGGCGTCACGGAGCATTCGACCGCGGACGACGGGCAGGCCGCCTGCGGGCGGACGGGTCCGCCGCCGGATCGGTTGTGGCGAGCGCGCAGAGGCTGGAATCGCACGGCGCATGCTGGCTCGGCGGGAAGGATCTACCCCGGCCCCAACGCTGGGCTTGGCAGGGGATGACGCGCCAGAAAATCGACGATGGCGGCGCTGAAGGCGTCGTTGTCGTCCCCGGCCACCATGTGGCCCGCGCCGGCGACGTCGACGAACTCGGCGTGCGGCACCAGTTCGAGGAATTCCGCCACGCCCCGGGCGCTCACCACGTCGCTGCGCTGACCGCGCACCAACAGGGTCGGGACACGAATCGCCCGCGCCGCCTCGAACAGGCCCATGTAGTCCGCCATGGCCTGGGGATTGCGGGGCTGCAGCATCTGCGGGTCCCAGTGCCAATACCAGCGGCCGTCCGCGCGCTGGCGCAGATTCTTGCGCAGACCGTCGAAATTGATGGGGCGCTCCCGGGTCCCGCCCCGATAGCCCGCCACGGCCTCGGCGGCTTCATCCAGGCTCGCGAAGCCGTGCGGGTGCGCCTGCATGAACTGTACGATGCGGCGCACGCCGGCGCCTTCCATGCGCGGCACCACATCCACCAGCACCAGGGCGTGCGCCAGCTCGGGGTCCATGCGCCCCAGCGCATGGAGCGCCGTCATGCCGCCCATGGAGGCGCCGACGATCACCGGGCGGCAGGACAGGGTTTGCGCGATGCCTGCGACATCCCGCGCCATGCGGCTCAGGGCGTAGTCTCCGCTGGGCGACCAGGCGGAATCGCCATGACCCCGCATATCCAGCGCCAGCGCCTCCCAACCCGCCCCGGCCAGACGCGCCGCGCTGTTGCCCCAGGCATGACGGGTCTGGCCGCCGCCGTGCAGCAGCATGACACTGCCGCGCCGCGGCTGCCCCCAACGCCCGAGATGCAGGTGCAAGCCGTCGTCGGTCTCGATCACCTCGAGCCGTTCCGCGGGCTGATCGTCCGTCATGGTTCCCATCGTTCATCCTCCCTGATGAATGTCGTCCTTGCCGAAGGCGCGCCATTGCGCTTCATGCGCGCCGATGTCCCATTCGGCGGCCTCGAACGCGGCATCGTCCGTGGCCAGCAGCAGCCAGGCCAGAAACTGCGCCACCTCCTCGGGGCGGCGCAACCGGCCTTCGCGGTGCAGTCGCTCGAAGCGGGCAACGCCCGCGAAGCGCTCGGATGGCGTGGCGCGGATCAGCGCCTGCATCGGGGTGTCCACCACCCCCGGCCGGGCGCTGCCGATGCGGATCGCGTGGTCTGACAGTTCCTCCCGCCAGACCTGATAAAGCATGTGCAGCGCGGCCTTGCTCATGCAGTAAGGCCCCCAGCCGGCGTAGGCGTGGTGCGCCGCCCCCGAGGACACGTGCAGGACCCGCCCGCCGGCGAGCAGCGGCAGCAGGCGCTGAGTCAGAAACAGCGGTCCTTCGAGGTTGACGGCCAGATGGGCCCGCAGCGCCTCCGGACACAGATCGTGCAATGGCCCGATGGGCTCGAGGGTGGCGGCGTTGTGTACCAGAAATCGCACTTTGGCATCCGCGCCGAGCGCTGCGGCAACGGCCGCCCGCCCCTCCGGGCTTGCGACATCGGCCACCAGCGGCTCGATCCGTTGCGGATACCGGGATGCCAGCGCGCGCAGGGGCTCGGCACGCCGCCCCACGGCCAGGACATGGAGGCCGCGCCGGGCCAGCTCGGCGCACAGGGCCCGGCCGATCCCCGTGCCGCCGCCGGTTACCACGGCCCGGTCCGCGTCCGGCAGCGCTCGCCTCAACTGCGCAGACCCGTGCCGCGCTCCAGCAGCACGAGCGCCCAGACGACGCCTGCGCCGATGGCCAGCAGCATCATGCCGTAGGCCATGGGCAGCGAGATGTCCGAATGTCCCAGCATGCCGAAGCGAAAGGCATTGACCATGTAGAGGATGGGGTTGAGCCGCGAGACGTCCTGCCAGAACGCAGGCAACAGATCGATGGAATAGAACACGCCGCCCAGATACGTCAGCGGGGTCAGCACGAAGGTCGGCACGATGGAAATGTCGTCGAAGCTCTTGGCGTAGAGGGCGTTGATGAAGCCCGCGACAGAGAGCAGCGTCGCCGCCAGCAGCATGACGCTGAGCGTGATGAAGGGATGGGCGATGCGCAAATCCGTGAACAGGAGCGAGACGCCCGTCACCATCCCCGCCACCAGCATGCCGCGCACCACCCCGCCGGCCACGAAACCGGCCAGGATGACGTGGCTGGGCACCGGCGCGACCAGCAGTTCCTCGACGAAGCGCTGGAACTTGGCGCCGAAGAAGGAACTCACCACGTTCGCATAGGCGCTGGTGATGACGGACATCATGATCAGCCCCGGCACGATGTAGTCGACGTAGTCGTGCCCGCCCATGGTGCCGATGCGTCGGCCGATGAGGTTGCCGAAGATGACGAAATAGAGCGTCATGGTGATCGCCGGCGGAATCAGGGTCTGCGGCCAGATGCGCAGGAAACGGCGGATTTCCTTGCGGAAGATGGTCTCGAACGCGATGGCGTAACGGCTCGATCGGCGCGGGGCGGCGGCGCTCATGCGCCAACTCCCGCATCAGCGACATCCGGGGCATTCGCTCCCACCAGTTGCACGAACAACTCCTCCAGACGATTGGCCTTGTTGCGCATGAAGCGGACGCGGATGCCGCGTCCCTCGAGCCACGCGAACAGGCTGTTGAGATCCTGGTCGGCCCGCACATCCACCTCGAGGGTCTGCGCGTCATTCAGCCGCAGCGGGTAATCGCCGCTGGCGGGCAGGACGTGAACCGGCTCGGCCAGCGTCAGCACCAGGGTTTCGGTCCCCAGCCGCGCGAGCAGATCCCGCATCGCGGTGTGCTCGACGATCCGGCCGTGGTCGATGATGGCGATGTTGCGGCACAACTGCTCGGCTTCCTCCAGATAGTGCGTGGTGAGGATGATGGTGACCCCCTGCGCGTTCAGCGCCTGCAGAAAGGTCCACATGCCGCGGCGCAATTCGATGTCCACCCCGGCGGTCGGCTCGTCCAGGATCAGGAGGCGCGGCTCGTGCACCAGCGCCCGCGCGATCATGAGCCGCCGCTTCATGCCGCCGGAGAGGTTGCGCACCACATCGTCCCGCTTGTCCCAGAGGCCCAGCGCTTTCAGATAGTGCGCCGCGTTGCGCTCGGCGGTTCGCCGGGGCACTCCGTAATAGCCGGCCTGGTTGAGCAGCACGTGCTGCACCGTCTCGAAACCGTTGCAGTTGAACTCCTGGGGCACCACGCCCAGGCAGCGCTTCACCGCTTCGAGGTCGCGGTCGAGATCGTGGCCGAACACCCGCACCTGTCCGCCCGTCTTGTTCACCAGCGCGCTCAGGATCCCGATCAGCGTGGACTTGCCGGCGCCGTTCGGCCCCAGCAGCGCGAAGAAATCCCCGGCGGCCACCGTCAGGCTCACATTCTTCAGCGCCTCCACGCCGCTGGCGTAGGTCTTGGCCAGGTGTTCGATGACGAGGGCCGGCGCATCGGCCGGTGAAACCGTGTTGTTCATGCGGTGTTACCCAAAGCTCGTTGACCCGATGATCGATCCCGGCCGGACGGGGCGCCGACGGCGCACCGCTATCAATTCGGCCACCACGGCCACGGCGATCTCGGCCGGCGTCCGGGCGCCGAGGTCCAGCCCCGCCGGCGCCCGCAGCAAGGCTCGCTGCGCCGCCGTCACACCGGCCTGCGCCAGATCGGCATGGATCAACGCCGCGCGATGGTGGCTCGCGATCAGCCCGACGTAAGCGCAGGATCGCGCGAGCACCTGACGCAGGATCAGATGATCGCCTTTGTGCTGGGTGGCGATGATCACGCA
>PKCW01000272.1 GCA_002862965.1 Pseudomonadota bacterium | reverse complement strand
AACATGCGGCGCCTGAAAAAGATTGGCGTGGCCCAACCCATGCCAAAAGAATTGACGCCGCAGTCGATCCGGCAGACGGTATACCGTGTGCTCAGCGATGAACGCTACAAGAAAAACGCCAAAGCCTACAGCGAAGTGTTGCAAAAAGGCGGCGGGCACAAGGCAGCCGCTCAACACATCCTGGACTTCATCACCAACCATCCATGAACCTGATCGCCCGACGTCCCGCCGCATGCCTGACGATCGTCGACCACGCACGGGCGGCGTCGGTCGACGTGGAGCGAGCGATTCCGGGTGTCGCTCATGTCCGGGTGCAATGCGCCGGCTGACCACCTGACTCGGTAGACACCCGCTCAGGGCGCCGCGAGCAAGGCCCGGAAGGCAGCCGCGTCGAGCACCGGGATATTCAGGGCGCGCGCCTTCTCCAGCTTGCTGCCGGCCTCGTCCCCCGCCACGACATAATCGGTCCGCGCCGAGACGCTGCTGCTCACCGTGCCGCCGCGCGACTGGATCTCGGCGGTGGCGGCCTCGCGCGTGAGCCCTTCCAGCGTGCCGGTCAGCACGAAGCGCTTGCCCTGCAAGGGTCCGCCGGACGCCTGGTCCGCCGCGGCCACGGCGACCCGCGGCCAGTGCACACCGGCGGCACGCAGCCGCGCGATGACCTCGCGGTTGTGGGGTTCTGCGAAGAACGCGACGATCTGGGCGCTGACCACCGGTCCGACGTCGGACACCGCCTGCAAGGCCGCCTCGTCCGCGGCCATCAGGGGTTCGAGGTCGCCGAAATGCTGCGCCAGTGTGCGGGCCGTCGCCTCGCCCACCTCGGGAATGCCCAAGGCATAGAGGAAACGCGGCAGCGTGGTGGCGCGCGAGCGGTCGATCGCCGCCACCAGATTGGCCGCCGAGCGGGCGCCCATGCGCGGCAACGCAGCCAGCGTCTCGGCCGGCAAGCCGTAGAGATCGGCCGGATCGTGCACGAGCCCGCCGTCGACCAGGGCATCGATGAGCTTCTCGCCGAGGCCGTCGATGTCCATGGCGCGGCGCGCAGCGAAATGCAGCAAGGCCTCCCGGCGCTGGGCAGGGCAGCTGAGCTGCCCGCTGCAGCGGGCGATGACCTCGCCCTCCGGCCGCACCACGACCGCGCCGCACGCCGGGCAGTGCGACGGCAAGACCACCTCGCGGGCATAAGCGGGGCGCTGCTCGATCACCACCCGCACGACTTCGGGAATCACGTCCCCGGCGCGGCGCACGATGACGGTATCGCCGATGCGCACGTCCTTGCGCCGCAACTCGTCGAAGTTGTGCAGGCTGACGTTGCTGACGGTGACGCCGCCGACGCTCACCGGCGCGAGCTTGGCGACCGGCGTCACGGCGCCGGTGCGGCCGACGTTGAAACCGACGTCCACGACCTGCGTGCGGGCTTCCTCGGCCGGGTATTTGTGCGCGATCGCCCAGCGCGGCGCGCGCGAAACGAATCCGAGCCGCTGCTGGGCCGCGATGTCGTCGACCTTGTAGACCACCCCGTCGATGTCATAGTCCAGCTGCGCGCGCCGGGCCTGCATGCGGCGGTAGTAGTCCAGCAGCGCCTCGACACCCACCACCCGCTCGTTGAGCGGACACACCGGCAGACCCCAGCCGCGCAGCGCCGCGAGCCGCTCGAAATGCGTCGCGGGCAGGTCCGCGCTCTCGCCGCCCGCGCCCAGGGCGTAGGCGAACCAGCGCAGCGGACGGCGCGCCGTGACGCGCGCATCGAGCTGGCGCAGGCTGCCGGCGGCGGCATTGCGCGGGTTGGCGAAGAGCCGTTCGCCGGCCGCCTGCAGGCGCGCATTCATGGCCGCAAAGCCCGCATGCGGCAGGTAGACCTCGCCGCGCACTTCCAATTCCTGCGGCCAGCCCGTCCCCTGCAGGCGCAGCGGCACGCTGGGCAGGGTGCGCAGATTGGCGGTCACCGCCTCGCCGGTGGTGCCGTCGCCGCGCGTCGCGCCGCGCACCAGCCGCCCGTCTTCATAGAGCAGGCTCACGGCCAGCCCGTCCAGCTTGGGTTCGGCGCAGTAGACGATGGTGCCGTCGAGCCCCAGGCGCTCCCGCACCCGGCGGTCGAAGGCCATGACCTCGCCGTCCTCGAAGGCGTTGTCCAATGACAGCATGGGCTGGCGATGGGTGACGCTGCCGAAGGCCGGGGACGGCGCGCCGCCCACACGCTGCGTCGGTGAATCGGCCGTGACGAGCGCCGGCCACGCGGCCTCCAGCGCCTGCAGGCGGCGCATCAGGGCGTCGTAGTCGGCATCGCTGATTTCCGGCGCGTCGAGGACGTAGTAGCAGTGATCGTGATGGCGTATGGCCGCGCGCAAACCGTCGATCTCGGCCTGCGCCGCCGCGCGGTCGGAATCGGGCATCAGGCCTCCGCCGGCAACTCGTCGAGCAGCGTCTGATAACTCATGGCGGTCAGGGGCGCGCGCCGTCCGTCGAGCACCTCGCCATCCAGACGATCGGCCAGCGTCAGGGCCGCCCGATGCATGGCCGTCAGGATGTGGCGCGCCGACCAGGGACCGGGCAATACCGCAAACACCGTGAGTCCGGGGGTCCGCAGGCCATCCAGCTCCGCCAGATCGAAATTCCCCGGTTCGAGGGCATTGGCCACGCAGAACACCGACTGGCGGCCATCCTCGGCATAGCGGTAGAAGATGCCGCGATCACCTGCCTCCAGATGCAATTCCCGGAACACCCGCGCCAGGCTGCCGCCGGCAAATCCCCCCGGATCGCGCGCCATGACGTAGAACACCAGCACGCGCCCGTCGAACCGACTCTCGCGCGCCGAAGGCGGCCGCGGCGCCGGCTCCAGCACCGGTGCGCCAGCGGCACTCCGCGGCGCGGGCGCCGACACCTGCGGGGCAGGCGCCATCGCGGCCGGCGGCGGCCCAGCCTCCTCGCCCGGCGCGGCGGTCCAATCCTCATCGGCGTCCTGGGCCGGAGCCGTGTCCTCCCATGTCTCTTCGTCTTCCCACGCCGGCTCGAGGCGCTCGTGGTCCTCGTCCGCCCGGGCCTTGCGGGACTGCGTCCAGCGCCAGTGGGCATAGATGCCGACCAGCACGATCAGGCCCGCGATGAAGATGAATCCCTGCAATGCGCTCATGGCTTACCTGCTGCTTGGCTACACGTGGGCGGTGGACGCCACCAGCGCACTGGCGCGCTCCAGATCGACCGCCACCATGCGGGACACGCCCGGCTCCTGCATGGTGATTCCGATCAGGTGCTCGGCCGCCGTCATGGTGGTCTTGTTGTGAGTGACAAAAATGCACTGTACCCGTTCCGCCATCTCGCGCACCAGATCGCAGAAACGCCCCACATTGGCTTCGTCCAGCGGCGCATCGACCTCGTCGAGCATGCAGAACGGCGCCGGATTGAGCGCGAAGATGGCGAACACCAGCGCCACCGCGGTCAGCGCCTTCTCGCCGCCCGAGAGCAGATGGATGGAGCTGTTGCGCTTGCCCGGCGGGCGGGCGACGACGCGGATGCCGGGCAGGAGATTCCCGTCGCCCTCCAGCTCCAGCCGCGCCTCGCCGCCGCCGAACAGCTTCGGAAAGGTGGTCTGGAACACCGCATTCAGGCGCTCGAAGGTCTGGGCGAAGAGCGCGCGGGTTTCATGGTCCATGCGCCGCATGGCGGCTTCCAGCGTCGCCAGGGCTTCGGTGAGATCGGCGTGCTGGGCCTCGAGTCCCGCGATGCGGCCGGCCAGCTCGGCGTGATCCTCGACCGCCGCGAGGTTCACGGCGCCCATGCGCGCGATGCGCCGCGCGAGACCGTCGCCCTCCTCCAGCAATTTTTCCTCAGTGTCGCGCGCATCGAGGCGCGCTGCCGCAGCCGCCGGGTCCTCGCCCTGGGCCTGCAGATAGGCAGCGAGATCCTCGCGGCGCAGTTGCGCCTCCTGACGGTGCAGGCTCAGGGCCTCCAGCTCGGTGTCCTCGGCCTTGATCCGGTGGGCAAGGCTCTGGGCGTTCAGCCGCTGCTGCTGCAGGGCCTGATCGAGCGATTCGACCTGCTGCCGCGCCGAGCTCAGCTCGCCATCGATCCGTTCGCGTTCCGCGCGTGCCTCGGCCAGCGCCGCATCCAGCGCCTGCAGCGGCGCCTGGCGCGCGGATTCATCGGCCTCGAACTCGGCCAGCCGCGTGCCCAGCCGCTCGGCTTCGGCCTGCAGCGCCTGCAGGCGCAGCCCCTGGGCACGGTCCTCGCCCCGGGCGCGTTCGAGCAGCAGCGTGATGTCATGGTGCCGCCGGTCGAGCGCCGTGGCCTCCTGGGCGAGGGCGTCCCGGCGCGCCGCTGCTGCGGTCCGCTGTCGGGTCTGTTCATCGAGCTCGGCACGACTCGCCGCGATGCGCGCGTCCAGCGCCAGGCGCGCCGCCTGGGCCTGCGCCAGCGCCGCGTCGAGCGTGGCCTGCTGTTCCGCGATTTCGGCTTCCTCATGCTGGCGTCTGGCCCGCTGCGCTTCGGCCTGGGCCGCCGCGAGTCGCGCCCGCTCGAGGTGGTGACGGGCGGCCGCATGGGCCTGCTGGGCGCTGCGCCAGCTTGCCTCGGCCGCCTGACGCGCGGCGTCCTGCGCCGCCAGCGCCGCGAGCGCCGCCTCGTGCTCGGCGCGCGCACCGTTCGCCCGAGCTTCGAGTTCGACGGCCTC
>PKCW01000063.1 GCA_002862965.1 Pseudomonadota bacterium | reverse complement strand
CTGGACAAGGTAAAGGTCGTGATCCTGGGGCAGGATCCCTATCATGGTCCGGGTCAGGCCATGGGGCTGTGCTTTTCCGTCCCCGAAGGGGTGAAGATCCCGCCGAGCCTTGTAAACATCTACAAGGAACTGGAAGCGGACCTTGGTGTGGCGCGCGCCGATCATGGCGATCTGAGCAATTGGGCGCGGCAGGGCGTGCTGCTTCTCAATAACACCCTGACGGTCGAGGCGGCCAAGGCCGGCAGCCACGCCAAGCGAGGATGGGACGCCATCACCGACGCCTGCGTTGCAGCAGTTGCGGCGCGCGATGAACCGAGCGTGTTCATTCTCTGGGGCAGCCATGCGCAGGCGAAGGCAAAGCGGATCGCCGGCCTGCGCGAAGGGCCGCACTGCGTGATCGAGGCGGGGGTCGCGATCGGCGAGGACGTCGTGCTCGGGCCGCAATGCCTCGTCCGCCGCAATGCCCACATTGGCGATGAAACGCGTCTGACGGCGCGTGTCTACATCGGCCCCGGCGTGCACCTCGGGCGGCGCTGCGTCCTGCACCCCGGCGCGGTGATCGGCGCCGACGGCTTCGGCTTTGCGCAGGATGGCGAGCGCTGGATCAAGGTGCCCCAGCTCGGTACGGTCCGGATCGGCGACGATGTGGAAATCGGCGCCAACACGACGGTGGACCGCGGCGCTCTCGAAGACACGGTGATCGAGGACGGGGTCAAGCTCGACAACCAGATCCAGATCGGCCATAACGTGAAAATCGGCCGGCACACCGCCATTGCCGCCTGTACGGGGATCTCGGGCAGCACGGTCATCGGCGCGCACTGCATGATCGGCGGCGGGGTCGGCATGAGCGGCCATCTCCAGATCGCCGATGGCGTCGTGATCACGGGCATGACCATGGTGACCCATTCCCTCCGTGCGGCGGGCGTGTATTCGTCCGGCATCCCGGCAGACGCCAATCGGCGCTGGCAACGCAACGCGGCGCGCTTTCGCCATCTGGACGAATTGGCAGATCGCGTGCGACGGCTGGAGCGATCGGGGACGGTCCCGGCATTCGGAAGCGACGAAGAAGGATCCACTGCTTGAGCGAAATGGACATCCCGCAGATCCAGGCCCTGTTGCCCCATCGCTATCCGTTCCTGCTGCTGGACCGTGTGGTGGCCCTGGAGCCCGGGCGGCAGTTGCAGGCTCTCAAGAACGTCACCATCAACGAGCCGTTTTTCCAGGGGCATTTTCCCGGGCGACCGGTGATGCCGGGCGTCCTGATCCTGGAGGCGATGGCTCAGGCCACCGGGATTCTGGCCTATCGCAGTGCCGCGACGCCGCCCGATCCCGCCGAACTCTACTATCTGGTCGGAATCGACCGGGCGCGCTTCAAGAAGCCCGTCGGCCCCGGGGATCAACTGCAGATCCATGTCGAGCTGGTGCGGACCCTCAAGCAGATCTGGCGTTTCGAGACGCGCGCCGAGGTTGCGGGTGTCCGTGTGGCCGAGGCCGCAATCATGTGCGCGGCGCGGAGATATGACCGTGATTGACGCGCGCGCCATCATCGATCCCGGCGCGGTACTGGCCGACGACGTCTCCATCGGGCCATACAGCGTCATCGGCGCGGGCGTGGAGATCGGCCCTGGCTGCGTCATCGGGCCGCATGTCGTCATCAAGGGCCCCACCCGCATCGGCCGCAACAACCGGATCTATCAGTTCGCGTCCATCGGCGACGACCCCCAGGACAAGAAATACCGCGGCGAACCCACGCGCCTCGAGATCGGCGACGACAACACGATCCGGGAATATTGCACCCTCAACCGCGGCACGGTTCAGGACGAGGGCGTGACCCGCATCGGCAGCCGCAACTGGATCATGGCCTATGTCCACATCGCCCACGACTGCGTGCTGGGCAGCGACATCGTCATGGCCAACAACGCCAGCCTGGCCGGCCACGTGCATATCGACGACCACGCCATCCTGGGCGGTTTCGCCATGGTGCACCAGTTCTGCAAGATCGGCGCCTATGCCTTCCTGCAGTTCGCCGCCGGCGTGAACCGGGACGTGCCGCCCTTCGTGGTGGCCTCCGGCATTCCGGCCAAACCCGCGGGCCTGAACACCGAGGGCCTGCGCCGGCACGGCTTCGATGCCGAACGCGTGGGCGCCCTGAAAAGGGCCTACAAGCTGCTGTATCGCAGCGGCCTGCGTCTCGAACAGGCGCGCGAGCAGATCGCGGCCCTGTCCATGGAATGTCCGGATGTGGCCCGGTTCAGCCATTTCCTGGAATCCAATCCCCGCAGCATCATCCGCTGACATGACCCTGCGCATCGCCATCGTTGCCGGCGAGCTGTCCGGCGATCAGCTGGGCGGCGCGCTGGCTGCCAGCCTCGGGCGGCAGGCGGGCGGGCGGCTCGAGCTGACCGGCGTCGCCGGCCCGTCCATGCGCGCGGCGGGGGTCCGGCCGCTCGCCGATTGCCGCGAGCTCGCGGTGATGGGACTCGCCGAGGTGATCCGCCATGTGCCGCGGTTGATGCGCTTGCGCCATGAGCTGCTCGACCATTTCCTGCGCCATCGGCCGGACGTCTTCGTCGGGATCGATGCGCCGGATTTCACCCTGGGGCTGGAGCGCCGCCTGCACGCGGCCGGGATTCGCACGGTCCACTACGTCAGCCCCTCGGTATGGGCGTGGCGGCAGGGCCGCATCCGGGGCATCCGGCGCTCGGTCGACGCCATGCTGACCTTGTTGCCTTTCGAGGCTGAGTTCTACCGGCGGCATGGTGTCCCGGTGCGCTTCGTGGGCCATCCCTTGGCGGATCGGTTGCCGGACCCGCCCGATCGACGGGCCGCACGGCGCCGTCTGGGCTTGCCGGAAGGGGCGCGCCTCATCGGCCTGTTGCCGGGCAGCCGGCGCGGCGAGATCGACCGGCTGGCAGAGCCTTTCCTGGCGGCAGCGAGCTGGCTTGCCACGAAGACGCCCGGCGCGCAGTTCCTGCTGCCGCTGGCCCATGCGGACTTGCGCGAGCCCATCGACGCCGTGCGTGCCCGGGTGGCGCCGGACTTGTCGCTGCAGATCCTGGAGGGCGGCGCGCACGATGTGCTGGAAGCCAGCGACGCGGCCTGGGTGGCCAGCGGGACGGCAACGCTCGAGGCCATGCTGCTCGGCTGCCCGATGGTGGTGGGCTACCGGCTGGCCCCACTCACCCATGCCTTGGCGCGCCACCTCGTGCGCACCGATCATGTGGCCCTGCGCGTCCCTGCGGATCCGCTTCGCGGCGCTGCGGGAGCAGTTGCGCGCCGGCGGCGCCGAGGCGGCCGCCGACGCCGTGCTGCGCGTCGCGCGGGGGCGGGCGCCGGGATGACCGGCGCTTACGCGCTGCGCTGGATTGCCGGCGTCGACGAGGCCGGCCGCGGACCCCTGGCGGGTCCGGTCATGGCGGCGGCGGTCATCCTGAATCCGGAGCGGCCCGTTGCGGGCCTCGATGACTCCAAGCGCCTGACCCCCAAGCGACGCGAGGCGCTGTTCGAGCTCATCGTCACGCGCGCCCATGCCTGGGCGATCGGCCGGGCCGAGGTCGCGGAAATCGACGAGATGAACATCCTGCAAGCCACCCTGCTGGCCATGTCCCGCGCGGTGGCTGCGCTCACCGTTCGGCCCGATGCGGTCTGGATCGACGGCAATCAGGCGCCGGCACTGCCGATGCCGGCCCGGACCTTCATCGGCGGCGACCGCGACCGGGGCGCCATCAGTGCGGCGTCGATCCTCGCCAAGGTCGCCCGCGACCGTGAAATGGCGCAACTGGCCGAGCGTCATCCCGCATATGGCTTCGACCGCCATCAGGGTTACCCGACTGCCGCGCACCTCGCCGCCTTGCGGCAGCACGGCCCGAGCCCGGTGCACCGGCGCAGCTTCGCCCCGGTCCGGCGCGCGCTCGCCGGAGATTCGGCATGACCGTCTCGTTCGTCCACCTGCGCGTTCACACCGAGTATTCGCTGGTGGACGGCGTGGTGCGCATCAAGCCGCTGATCGCCCGGGCGCGGGAACTGGGCATGCCGGCCGTCGGCCTTACGGACCAGTCCAATCTGTTCGGCCTGGTGAAGTTCTACAAGGCAGCGCGCAGTGCCGGCATCAAACCGATCGCCGGGGTGGATGTCTGGGTGGATGAGGGCGATGCGCAACCGCCCAGCCGGCTGACGCTGTTCGGCCAGAACCTCGCCGGCTACCGCCATCTCACACGCCTGGTGACCCGGCTCTACCGCGACGGCCAGCGCCGCGGGACGCCGCTGCTGACATGGGATTGGCTGGCGGACGAGGGCACCGATGGACTGATCGCGCTTTCCGGCAGTCGGGAAGGCGCGATCGGCCGTGCGCTCCTCGCCGGGCGGGTCGAACGCGGTGAGCGCAAAGATGACGTGCGTCCCGAACGGCGGGGACGGCAATGCGGTACCGCCGACCGGCGGCCGTGATTCTGCCGGCACCAGATGAACGTTGTCGCCACCGGTAATTTTGCTGCAGAGCATGACCTCCACGACAGAGGCCCAGAGAGCACCCAGTTGGCGCTCGGTTGTCATCATCCGCACGCGTCTACCACGGGCCACTGCCACGGCTAGCATCGCGATTCCGACCGCAATGAGTGTCGACGTGCCGATTTGCATCAACGGCGTCGAGGAGGTGGCTCGCGACGGCGAGTGGACG
>PKCW01000043.1 GCA_002862965.1 Pseudomonadota bacterium | reverse complement strand
CGGGCGCAATTTTGAATGCGATGGTCCAGCCGAAGGCGCGCTGGTTGACGGCGCCGGTGAGCACCGCCGCCAGCGCCAGGCCGACGGGGACGGCGAGCAGGCCGGCCACCGCGCCCATCAGCGCCGTCTGCAGCGTGACCCAGCGCCGCACCTGCCCGGGCGTCATCCCCAGCGCGCGCAGCACGGCGCATTCGCGCGTGCGTTCCAGTTGCAGGGCCATCACCGCGCTGGTGACGCCGACCAGGCTCACGATCAGGGTGAGCAGACGCAGCACGCCGGTCACGGCGAAGGTGCGATCGAAGATCTGGAGCGAAAAGGCGAGGATGCCGGCGGTACGCATCACCGAGAGCGGCATGTCGGGCGTGGCCAGCGCCTGGATCTGCGCCACCAGCGCCGCTTCATCCGCGCCGGGGGCGAGATAGAGCCCGATGCCGGTGACCCCGGGCCGCTGCCAATGCCGCTGGAACACGCCCTCGTCCATCAGCAGATGGCCCTGATCGGAGCCGAAGTCCTGATAGATCCCGACCACCTCGAAGGCGCGCCAGCCGCGATCCGTGGCCAGTTGCAGCCGGTCGCCCACCTCGAGGTGGCGGTGCCAGGCCAAGGGTTCGCTGGCGAGGACGGCGGGGACCTCGCGCGCGCCGTCGGCGAGCGCTGCAAACGCACGCGCCGGATCGCCCGCGAGCAACTGGAGCGCGCCGCGCAGCGACGGCCGGAAGGTTGCGGCCGAGACGCCCACGGGACCGTCCGGCGTGTCGATGGGGGCGGCGCGGATGCCGACGACCTCGGCCATGCCCGGCAGGGCCGCGAGCGTCGGGAGCAGGCTGTCGGGCAGGCGTGCGCCGCGCGGGGCGCCGCCGCCGGGCGAGACGTAGATTTGCGCGCTGAGGGTGCGTTCCAGCCAGGTGCTCACGCTGTCGCGGAAGCTGTGGATCATGGTGCCCACCCCGACGGCGGTGGACAAGGCCACCGTCAGCGCGGCGATGGCCAGCCCCGTGCGGCTCAGGGAGCGCACCACGCCGCGCGCCGCCATGCGCGGCAACAGCGCCCGTCCCGCGGGCAGCACGCGCGTCAGCAATCCCATCAGGCCCACGGTGAGGGCCGGGACGACGAGGCTTGCGGCCAGCACCAGCGCCACCAGGCCCGCATAGACCGGCAGCAGCGAGCGGCTCGGCCACACCAGCAGCGCCGGCAGGACGAGCACGGCCAGCAGCAGCCCGACGGCGGCGAGGCGCGGCACCAGACGGCGCGTGCGCGCTTCCAGATCCGAGCGGTTGAGCACCCGGCGCGGCGGCGTGCGCGCGGCCTCCCAGGCCGCCGGCAGCGCGGCGAGGACGCTGCCGCTCAGCCCCAGCAGCACGCCCTTGGCCAGTCCCCACGGGCTGAGCGCGAGCTGGGAAATCTGCAGGGTGTAGTAGATGTCGTTGATGGTGCGCCCCACCAGCCCCACCAGGAACTGGGCCAGCGCCGTGCCGAGCAGCAGGCCCAGCAGCGTGCCCGCCGCGCCCAGCAGCAGGGCTTCGACGAGGATGGCGCGGAACACCTGCGCGCGGGTGACGCCGACGGTGCGCAGCACGCCCAGCAGCGGCCGGCGCTGCACCACCGCGAAGCTCAGGGTGTTGTAGATCAGATAGAGGCCGACCACGAGCGCGAGCAGACTCATCGCCATCAGGTTGAACTCGAAGGCGCGGGTCATGCCCGCCATCGCGCGCACGCGGCTGCCGGTGGTCTCCACCCGCAAGCCGGGCGGCAGGCGCGCCTGCAGGGTCGCCAGCGCCGCTTCCCCTGCGGCGCCCTCGGGCAGGCGCACGTCGATGCGGCTGATGCGTCCCTGCATGGCCAGCAGCTCCTGCGCCGCGGCGATGTCCATCAGCATCAATCCGGACAGGTCGCGGTCCGCGCCGGGGTCCGGAAGGACGCCCGCCACGGTGACCGTGCCCTGACCCAGCGGCAGGCGCAGGGGCAGCCGGTCGCCGGGCGCAAGATCGAGCGCCTTGGCCGCCTGCGCGGCAATCCAGGCTTGACCGGGCTGCGTCACGCCGCGGATGGCGCCGAGCAGGCCGCCGCCGTCCTCGCCGGGGCCGCCGCCCGCGCGGCCCATCCGGCCGCGACCGAAGGCGAATTCGGCAGTGCCATCGACCCCCAGCAGACGGAAGCTCTGGCCGGGCCGGTCGGCCACGCTGACGGTGGCCTCGATGACGGGAGCCAGCGGCAACGCTACGCCGCCCAGCCGCAGGTCGCGGTAGACCGTTTCGGGCAAGCCCTCGGGACCGGCCAGAATCTGGTGGGTGGCCTCGCCGACCACGGCCGCCATGGAGGTTTTCAGGGCCAGCCGGGCGCTGGTGCTGGCCAGATCCACGGCGATGACCACACCCACGCCGAGCGCGATGCCGACGACGGACAGGAGCGTGAGCCAGCGGTGCCGGATGAGGTGGCGCCAGCCGGCCCGGACGTGGAGCGGGATCATGCGGCGGCCGGCGTTTCCGCCACCAGCCGGCCGTCCTGCAGGCGCAGGATGCGGTCGGCGTGAAGCGCCAGATCGGGGCTGTGCGTCACCAGGATCAGCGTCTTGCCGAACTGCCGCACCAGCCGGTCGAGCATCTCGGCGACGCGATTGCCGGTGGCCGGGTCCAGGTTGCCGGTCGGCTCGTCGGCCAGGATCAGGTCCGGCTCGTGGATCAGGGCGCGCGCGACGGCCACGCGCTGCTGTTCGCCGCCCGAAAGCGTGTCGGGGAAGCGTGGGCCGTAGCCGGCCAGATCGACGGCCTCCAGCAGTTCGGTCACGGCCCGGTCGGCCGCGGCGCCGCCGCGCCCCAGCAGTTGCAGCGGCAGGCGCAGGTTCTCGGCCACCGTCAGCGTGGGCAGCAGATTGAAGAACTGGAACACGAAGCCGATGCGCCGGCGACGCAGCAGGGTACGCTCGCGTTCGCTCAGGTCCGTGATGTCGACGCCGCCGACGGTGATGGTGCCGGCCTGGGGCCGGTCGATACCGCTGATGAGGTTGAGCAGGGTGGACTTGCCCGAACCGCTGCGGCCCACCAGCGCCACCGCTTCGCCGGCACGGATGGCGAGCGCCGCGTCATCCAGCACGACATGCCAGCCGCCGGGTTCCGCATAGCCGTGACGCACGCCCGCGAGGCGCACCATGGGTTCAGCGTCGTTCACCCAGTCGCTCCAGATCGACCTGGCCCGTGTAGCTGAAGGGAATCGGCGGCAGCCACGGCAGGGCCAGCTCGATTTCGCCCGTGATGCGGTATTCCAGCGTGGGGCGCGGCGCGAGGAGCGCGCCGACCAGCGAGCCGGCCAGCTTCAGCATCGAAAGGCGCACATCGACGTCGAAGCTGGTCGCATCGCGCGCGGGGATGCGGAAGGGTTCGGCGGTCTGGCCCTTGGCGAAACGCTGGCCGGACATTTCCACCCGGTAGCGGAAGGCGCGCACGCCCAGTGCGATGCGGTTGGGGTTGTGCAGGCGGATGGCGAGCTGGCCGCGCTGCTCCATCAGGCTCATCTGCCGCAGTTTCAGGCCGGTGACCGAGATCTCCGGCGTCTTGACCCAGCGGCGCAGCAGCCGGACGGCCCGCTGCCTGAGTCGGGCGCGCAGGCCGGGACGTACCGGCGCCGGCGCGGCGGGGGGATGGGTTTCATCGTGTTCCAGATCCATCTGGAAGATCCTCCTTGAAAACAAATCCCGAGATGGGGACTCAGCGCGCCCGGTTCAAGGCCACCTCGCCCTTGCGCGCGAAGGGGAAGGGTCCGGTCATGGGCAGGTTGGGTTCCACCTCGCCGCTGATCTCGTAGTCCACCCGGCCGTTGAAGTTGGTGAGCATGTTGGCGGCCTGGCCCGCCAGCTCCAGCACGTTGGTGCGGACCTGCAGCCGGATGTCGGTGTCGCCTCGGGCGGGCACCGTGAAGGCCTCGTCGGTTTCGCCTTCGGCCACGTTCAGCCCGGCCAGCGCGATCTTGTAGCGCACCGCCTTGACCGGCAGCGGCACCGGATTGGGATTAGCGACATTCAGCACCAGTTGGGTGCGCTGGGTCAGCAGGCCCATTTCCACCATGCGGACTTCACGCAGGCTGAGCGAGGGGCGTTCCAGCGTCCGTTCGACCAGCGTGCGGCAGCCGGCCGCCGTCAGGGTGAGGATGGCCAGAAGAACGAGGGCAAGCCGACGATTCAGATACATGGCGCGCGTCCGGGGTGAGGCAGGCAAGGCCGATCATCTTATCGTATCCGCACAGATCCGCACCGACGGCCCGGTGCACGGCGCGCGGCGAACCGCATCCCCGCGCGGGCGGCTCGGCATGCTGGTTCCGGCAGCGTCGAGAGCCCATCGACGCCCGATCCGAGCATGGAAAAAAGTCGGCTTCCCGTGCATGATGGGCGGCGTGAAAAACTGAGCTTTCACACGCAATTCCCCGATCGATGGAACTTGCCGGCACGACCGCCGGTCCCTTTCGATCGTGCCCCGATCTGTCCCGTTCCCCGTCCCCACGCTTCTGGAAGCCGCTCATGCAAGACGCCCGACTCCACAATCGCCGCGCCCGACCGCTCTGGCGCCGCCTCCTGCTCAGCCTGATGATGACGGCGGCCTTCGACAGCACGACGGCTTTTGCCGGCCAGTTCTTCGGCTTCGAACATGCGGTGGAGATCGCGCGGCGGCGGGTGACGCAGCCCTACGCGGAGCT
>PKCW01000080.1 GCA_002862965.1 Pseudomonadota bacterium | reverse complement strand
AATGGATGATGGACAGCAACTTCATCCGGAGCGTTCTGGAGTCGCTCCCGCGCTGACTAGGCCGAGATAACCGAATCAGATCAACGCCCAAATAGTGAAGCCCCCGTTTCCGGGGGCTTTTTTTATGCGGCTTCGGCTTGATCAGGAACTGCTGGTGCAGCATCCAAGGGGGCGCGGTAGACGATTTCACCGTCCACCTTGACCCAGGCCAGCCGGAGCAGCCGGGTCTTGAGGCTGATGCCGGTTTGGCCAGCCTTCTCGCCGGTTTCGTATGTGAACTGATCCAGATACAGATCACCCAGCTTGAAGGCGGCAAGGACCTTTCGGTCCCGATCGTTGATGGTGCCCATCAGATCACGGATGACCTTCTGGGCCTCGCTTCCCGCCACCTTGGCGTCGAAGCGGACTCGTTGTACATCGTCAGAGTGGCCGTGGATGGCGGTCACATCGACCGCCAGGAAAGGATTGGAGCGCTTCGGCTTGACTTCCCGGGCACGGGAAAGGTAGCCGATGCCATTCAGATGAAGATCGAAGTATTTATCGGACATGGTGTTTCTCCTTGAAAAGCAAAGGGGAAACGCCACGCCTTACGGGGGGTGTTTCCCCCGTGGGGTTTTGGACGGATTACGGATTACGGTTTAACGGACTTCTTCTTTGCCCGGCCCCGATCGCGCAGCTCCTGCTTCCAGGCGATCCAATAAATGGCCGCGAAGAATATGGTCAAAAAGATCAGCATGTAGGTTAAAGCGTCCATGATTATTCATCCTCTGGTGCGCGGATGAGGCCGCTCAGCCACATGGCTACTCCGAGCACTATGGCAAAAATGGTGTTTGTACTCCCATTCTGCAACAGCCAACCAATAAAGCCAGCTAGAAAAAGGGCACCACCGATTTTACGAAAATCCTCCTGCAAAGCAGGGAGGTCAAGTTTTATTTGCCTCAATGGCTTCTCCTCTGGGTTGCGCCAACGAGAAGCCACGGCAGCGCCGGGGGATTCTCCCCGGCGGGGTTGAGTTGTATCGGATCCAGACCTTCCGGTCTTGCCCCTCTTCCGGATCCGAAGGGGCTTTGGGGGCGCTGGATAGGCTCCAGCGGGCCAGGGACCGCGATACGCTCGCGGGGGCGGTGTAAGCATTGCCATCATTAGTAGAAACTGAGGCAGCAGTCAAGCGGGTTGGATGGGGTGGGGGGTCCTTTTGAAGCAGCCGTTTCCATTACCCATTCGGCGGGCGGAGCCCGCCGCAACCCTTTGAGGATAGGCTTCCATTCCCTTCCCGCCCCTTCCCTTCGATCCGGCCCTTTTGTGGGCCTTTTGAGGCTGTTTGGGTCAGGAGCGGCGACGGGACGAAGCAGGGATTGAGAAGATGATGAGGCGGATCCCCCCCCCCGCTGGACAAGAGCCTTTTGGCGAGGCGCGAGAGGTGATGAGGCAGGTCAGGCACGCTGGTAGCCGTGCCGTTTGGGCTTATGGGGTTGGTGCAGGCAACGGGGTGCGTCAGGCGTTTACAAATTTTGCTCCTTTTTCTGCTTCGCCCGGTCCCGATCGCGCAGCTCCTGCTTCCAGGCAATCCAAAGAAGAACGCCACAGGCGATGGCTAGAGCCGTTAAGGCATAAGTCATTGCGTCCATGGCAGTTGATTCCTCAAGGGATTGGTGGCAAGGCGATTTCTGTTGCGGCTTGTGCTGCCTACCGATCTTCCCGAGTGTGCCAGAGCCGCAGGACGTAGATCATCTGATTCAGGATCTCATAGCGGATCTCGTACTGGCCAACCAGGATCCGCCGCACCTCGCGGGGCTCGAACTGGAACAGTTGCTCCCCTATGCGGGGATTGCTCAGCAGGATCGTCGGGGCCTGGGTCAATCCCTGTACGGCGCGGGCAGCGGCAGGCTTGTTCACCGGGGCCAGGAAGTCATACAGGCGCGCCAGGTCGGAGAGCGCCTTGCTGGTCCATGCCAGATCCATCAGCGCGGCATGGGCAGCGGCTGATCGGTCTCGAGACTGTCCGCCCACCTCTGGACGCTCTCATGGCCGATTACGCGGCCGGCGTCCACATCGGCCAGCGCCTCATGAGTCAGGCGGTCGCGCTCCTCTTCCTGTGCGATCCAGGCGGCAAGGGCCTGCTTGATGATCCAGCCGCGCGAACGGTCCAGCCGCTCGGCCATCTGATCGACCTTCTCTGCCAGCGGTCTGGGCACATGCGCGGTCAGCACCCTGGTTTCCGTCTGCTTCATCATGCCCCGCACCGTCGTTACACTATGATTCTGTCTTAATCATAGTGATTGATTGCGAAGCAAATCAATGTAACTGTAGGGTATACCCTAGATGTACATCAGGAAATCCGCCCAATAGTGTCAATTTAGAGTCTCCTTTCAAATTGTTTGACGTTCGTCTGTTCGGGTTATAGACTTCAACCTGACATGAAAGGACAACGCATCGGCTACGTACGCGTCAGCACGACTGACCAGAACACTGATCGGCAGCTCGAAGGCCTCCCGGTGGATCGGGTGTTCACTGACAAGGCCTCGGGCAAGGATGTGCGACGGCCGGCGCTGGAGGATCTGATGGGCTATGCCCGTGAAGGCGACACCTTGGTGGTGCACAGCATGGACAGGTTGGCCCGCAACCTGGACGACCTGCGCCAGATCGTCCAGACCCTGACCCGCAAAGGGGTGACCATCGAGTTCGTGAAGGAGCATCTGCGGTTTACGGGGGAGGACTCCCCCATGGCGAACCTGATGCTCTCGGTGATGGGCGCGTTCGCCGAGTTCGAGCGGGCACTGATCCGCGAGCGCCAGCGCGAGGGCATTGCTCTGGCCCGACAGCGGGGCACCTATCGGGGCCGCAAGCCCTCCCTTTCAGTGGACCAGATCCGGGAACTGCGGCGCCTGGCTGCGCAGGGGGTCGGGAAGGCCGAGTTGGCGCGGCAATTCAAGATCAGCCGGCAAACGGTCTATGAATATCTGAAGCAGGAGAAAGACAATGGCTCTTGAGAAGACTGGAATCACGATGGCTGAGGCAGTTCAAGCAATTTGCTCGGCGGACGCGGAGGATCGGACGGCCTTCATGGATCGGGTGTGGGCATCGACCCGGCATCCGGAAAAGGTGGTGGATCTTGAGGTAGTGCGCCGCGGCAGGGCTCTGGCTGAGCTGCTGATCCTGTCGCTGGAAGACGCTGGCCGATACCGGTGATCCTGTGGGTGCCGTGAATCAACCCGCTGCCGACGAAGGAGCCTGGCGATTCGTTCGGTTTGAGCGGGAGACCCGCTACTACGAGCTACGTCTGCAGCGGGATTTGTTCGGCTGGATAGTGGTGAAGGCCTGGGGCAGAAAATCCACCCGATTGGGCCAGGCTCGGACAATGCCCTGCAGCGATTTCCAGGAGGCTGTGAGGGTGTGGGATGCGGGAATCCGCCAACGCCAGCGCAGAGGGTACGCGTCTTTATGGTCCGTGAATTCGAGATTACAGGCCGATATTGTAAATGTCGGTCTGGCCGGAATCGAACCACATGCCATTCATCACGCCAACGACTACCATGAACAACACCAGAGCGCCGCCCAGGATGACCATCCTCCAATGGTCCCTGGTCGGCTGCTGCCGCTTGCCGTCGATCATGATATTGACCACCCCGTAACCTAGCAGGCCGACGCCACCAAGCAGGATAATGTAAAGGACGGCTTTAGCCATCCCGGATACCCGCCTACTCACCAGATCGCCGGCCACGTCGTAGACCAGGATGTAATTTGCAATTGCCGGTGTGGGAGAAGAAGACGTGAAGCCCTCCGAAGCTTTAGCCTTGAACCGTGCCGCGATCCGGCATGTGGTTGAATCTCACCGCGCACGCAACGCTCGGGTGTTCGGCTCCGTGCTGCGCGGCCAGGACACCGACAGCAGCGACTTGGATATCCTCATCGACCCGACGCCGGAAACGACGCTGATGGACGTGGCCGCCATTCAGGTAGAACTGCAACGCCTTCTTGGTGTGTCCGTCGATGTGCTGACCCCCATGGCCTTGCCCGACGCTTTCCGCAGCCGGGTTCTCTCGGAGGCAGTGCCGGTATGACCAAAGCCCTGGCGCGTCCCGGACTACCTCGTTGACATCACAGCCATCGAGGCCGCTGATCGGGGCGCTGGGGGCCGGAGATTGGGGTTGTCTCAAAAAATGGGAAATCAGATATCATATTAAAGAGTTACGATATGGAAGAGCTTCCATGCGACCGTCTGTTGCGCTCAATCTCAATCGAAGTGCTGTACGCGAAGCGGTAGGTCGCTTTCGCACGGCGAATCCACGCGTATTCGGCTCGGTGCTGCATGGCACCGACCACGATGGCAGCGACATCGATCTGCTGGTCGATGCGCTGCCCGGTGCCACGTTGTTGGACCTGGGCGATTTGGAGGAAGAGTTGAAATCGCTGCTCGGCGTGGACGTCGATCTGCTGACACCCGGCGACCTGCCGCCGAAGTTCCGGGCTAAGGTGCTCGCGGAGGCGCAGCCGGTATGAGCGAAAACCGACTGCCCGATTACCTCGACCACATCCAGCAGGCCGCAGCCGATGCGTGCAGCTTCGTGGAAGGGATGGCCAAGGAAGACTTCTTGGCCGACAAGCGCACCCAGCAAGCCGTCATCATGAGCCTGATCGTCATCGGCGAGGCCGCGACCAAGGTAATGGACGGCTACCTCGAGTTCACCCAGGTGCACGCCGAAG
>PKCW01000015.1 GCA_002862965.1 Pseudomonadota bacterium | reverse complement strand
GAAGCGAAGCAAAAGAAAAATTATTTCAGCTCATTTACAAAAATGAGAAATACCTAAGAAAATGTCTTCTAACAAAAATAAATGCAAGAGGGTCCATGTGTCATCTTCATTTCATGAAAAGTGTTTGTTTTGTGACTTGAGCTCTTGCTCTTTGATGGGTTGCTTTTTTGACTTTTTTAGTACATTTATAATTCCATGTCTGCGTCAGATTGTGGCGATATGTAGTTTGATCTTACTTCAAATACTAGGCCATCGCCGTGAGGATGGCCTGGACGGGCGTGATGTAGTCGTCGATGCGGATCTCGCCCTTCATGTAGCGCTCCACATAGCCCGGCAGCTGGCTGCGGCCCTTCACACCGCCGAAGGCCGAGCCCTTCCACACCCGGCCGGTGACCAGATGGAACGGCCGGGTGGCGATCTCCTCGCCGGCGCCGGCGACGCCGATGATGGTGGAGACGCCCCAGCCCTTGTGGCAGCACTCCAGCGCCTGACGCATCACTGTCACGTTGCCGATGCATTCGAAGGAATAATCCACCCCGCCGTCGGTCAGGGCGATGATGACCTGCTGAATCGGCTCGGCGTGCGCGCGTGGATCGATGCAGTCGGTCGCGCCCATCTGTCGCGCCATGGCGAACTTGGCCGGATTGGTGTCGATGCCCAGGATGCGCGAGGCGCCCGCCATGACCGCGCCCTGGATCACCGAGAGGCCGATGCCGCCCAGTCCGAACACCGCGACCGTGGCGCCCGGTTCCACCCTTGCGGTGTTGAGCACCGCGCCGATGCCGGTGGTGACGCCGCAGCCCAGCAGGCAGACCGTGTCCAGCGGGGCGGCGGGGTCGATGCGCGCCAGCGAGATTTCCGGCAGCACGGTGTATTCGCTGAAGGTGGACGTGCCGAGATAGTGGTGGATGGGGCGGCCGTTCAGGGAAAAGCGGCTGGTACCGTCGGGCATCACGCCCCGCCCCTGGGTTTCGCGCACCGCGCCGCAGAGGTTCGTCCTGCCCGAGCGGCAGAATTTGCACTGCCCGCATTCGGCGGTGTAGAGCGGGATCACGTGATCGCCCGGCTGGACCGAAGTCACCCCCGGGCCGACCGACTCCACGATCCCGGCGCCTTCATGGCCGAGGATGGCCGGGAACAGGCCCTCCGGATCGGCGCCCGAGAGCGTGTAGGCATCGGTGTGGCAGACCCCGGTCGCGACGATGCGCACCCGCGCCTCGCCGGCCCTGGGGTCGGCGACGTCCACTTCCTCGATCGTGAGTGGCTGGCCAGCCTGCCAGGCCACGGCAGCGCGTGATTTCATCGGTCGGTCTCCTTGCCGGCGTCGGCGCCGGATGTTGCCTGGGGCGATGTCCGGAACCCATGATGGACGACGACTTTCTCGAGTTCCAGCACCACGAACAGGGCGAGTCCACTGCCGACCACACCCAATCCCTGCACCCACGACAGCGGCCGGGTATCGAACACCTGTTGCAAGGGCGGCGCATAGGTCAGCAGCAGCTGCGCCAGCACCACGCCGCCCACGCCCAGCAGCAGGGGACGCGAAAGCGGCCGGCTGCGCAGGCCCGGCGCCACGCCGGTCAGGTGGCGCACGCTGAACAGATAGGCGATCTCCATCGCCACCATGTTGTTCAATGCCACGGTTCGCGCCTCGGCCAGGTCGGCCCCGGCAGCCTGTGCCCACGCCAGCGCCGCGAAGCTGCCAGCCGCGATCAGCACCGTCAGCAACAGGACGCGCCAGATCAGATCGCCCGACAGCAGGGCGGCGCCGGCAGGTCGCGGGTGGCGCCGCATCAGATCCGGCTCGGGCGGTTCAAAGGCCAGGACCAGCCCCAGGCCGACGGCCGTGATCGTATTGATCCAGAGGATCTGCAACGGGGTGATGGGCAGGGTCAGCCCCAGCGTGATGGCCGCGATGATGGCCAGCGATTCGCCGGCGTTGGTGGGCAGGGTCCAGGCCAATACCTTGCGCAAATTGTCGTAGACCGTGCGGCCTTCCTTCACGGCGGCCACGATCGATGCAAAGTTGTCGTCCATCAGGACCATGGCGGCCGCTTCCTTGGCCGCTTCGGTTCCCTTGCGACCCATGGCGACGCCCACGTCGGCGCGCTTCAGCGCGGGCGCATCATTGACCCCGTCCCCGGTCATCGCGACGATCGCGCCGCCGGCCTGCAACGCCTCGACCAGCCGCAGCTTGTGCTCCGGCGTCGTGCGCGCGAACACCCCGATGTCCCGCACCGCGGCGCGCAACGCCGGCTCATCCAGCGCGTCCAGTTGCGCGCCGCCGATGACGGCATGCGCATCGGCCAGCCCCAACTGCCGGGCAATGGCGGCCGCCGTTCCGACGTGGTCGCCGGTGATCATCTTGACCCGGATGCCAGCCGACTGGCATTGCGCGATGGCCGCGATCGCCTCGGGTCGGGGCGGATCCTGCAAGCCCAGCAGCGCCAGCAGCACCAGATCGTGCTGGTGGAGAGCCGCCTGCAAATCGGTCGGCGGGGGGTCGAAGCGGTGCTGGGCCAGCGCCAGCACGCGGTGGCCTTCGGCTGCCAGAGCCTCGATCTGTTGGTGCCAGAACGGTCCGGACAAGGGGCGCGTGCCCTCCGGGGTCATTTCGCGGGCGCACAGTGCCAGCACCCGTTCGGGTGCTCCCTTGACGATGAGGGTGGCGCTGCCATCGGCCTCGGGATGCAGCGTCGCCATGTACTGATGCCGCGCATCGAAGGGAAACTCGGCCAGCCGCGGATGCGCGGCACGCACCGCGCGGGGTTCGAGCCCCACCTTTTGCGCCAGACAAAGCAGCGCGCCTTCCATCGGGTCGCCGCTCACCTGCCAGCCCTCGGGGTGGTGCACGAGCGCCGCGTCATTGCACAGCAGGGCTGCCCGGGCCGCCGCGGCGAGCATCCGGTCGGTCGCCGGGTCGATGGGGTCGGCACCGCGCTGAAAAGTGCCGGTCGGGGCATAGCCATCGCCGGTGACCCCGACATTTCCGGCCGTGGTCACGATGTGCGCCACCATCATTTCATTGCGGGTGAGCGTGCCGGTCTTGTCGCTGCAGATGACGCTGACGGCGCCCAGGGTTTCCACCGCGGGCATGCGCCGGACGATGGCGCGCCGCTCGGCCATGCGCCTCACCCCGACGGCCAGGGCGATCGACATCACCGCGGGCAGTCCCTCGGGGATGGCGGCCACCGCGAGGCTCACCACCGCCATGAAGGCCTCGTCCCGCGGCAGGCCGCGCATCCGCGCCAGGCCGAAGACCAGCGCCGATACCATGAGGATGACCAGGGTGAGCTGCCGGCCCAACTGATTCATCTGCCGCAACAGCGGGGTTTCCAGCGTCTCGACCTGTTGCAGCAGGCGGCTGATGTGTCCGATCTGGGTCTGAGTGGCGGTGGCCACGGCGACGCCGACACCCCTGCCGGCCACGACCAGCGTCCCGGAAAAGGCCATGCAGGGCTGTTCGGCAACGGACGCCGTGGACGGCACGGCTTCGAGCGCCTTGTCCACCGGCAAGGATTCGCCGGTGAGGATGGCCTCGTCGATCCGCAATCGATGGACCTGGATCAGCCGCAGGTCGGCGGGGACGCGATCCCCCGCTTCCAGCAGAACGAGATCGCCGGGCACGATGTGCGCGGCATCGACGTTGTGGCGTCGGCCCTGGCGCAGCACGGCCGCCTGGGGGCCGATCATCGCGCGCACCGCCGCCAGCGCTTGCTCGGCGCGCCCCTCCTGCACGAAACCGATCAGCGCATTGGCCAGGACCACGGCGAGGATGACCGCCGTGTCCACGGCATGGCCCAGGGCGGCAGTCACCGATGCGCTGGCGATCAGCACGTAGATCAGAAGATTGTCGAGCTGACGCAACAGTCGGCGCCAAGCCGGCGTGGCATGCGCGGCGGGCAGCCGGTTGGGGCCCCATTGCCGCAAGCGGTGTTCCGCCTCCGTGTCGGCAAGGCCGTGCTCGCTGGTCTGCAACTGCGCGAGGACCGCCTCCGCCGGGAGGGCGTGCCAAGGCTGGGCGGAGCGTTGTGGCGGGGTGCGTGGTTCGGACGACATGGGACTCCTCATCCAGCGTCGAGCGGCTCGGTCGGCACAGGCAAAGGGTGGCACAGCGCTGCGACGTGATGGAACCCGCGCCGCGGGGCGATCGGCGCGGCGGGCGCGCTTCGCCGGTCTGATTTGGGGTGACAGCGCCGCAGCGGGCGCTTGACTCGCCGGATTCCACGGCTATGATTGGCACTCGAATCTGGTGAGTGCTAACAATTCCGGTCGGCACCCAGCCCCCATACGCCATTCGGCGTCCAACTGACGAGGAGATCCTCAAGATGAGCATTCGTCCCCTGCATGATCGCGTGGTCGTCAAGCGTCTGGAAGAAGAGCGGACGTCCCCCGGTGGGATCGTGATTCCGGACTCGGCCACCGAAAAGCCCGCCAAGGGCGAGGTCGTGGCCGTCGGCACCGGCAAGCCGCTCGACAGCGGCGAAGTGCGCGCCCTGACCGTGAAGGTCGGCGACAAGGTGCTGTTCGCCAAGTATTCCGGCACCGAAGTCAAGCTGGACGGTCAGGACCTGCTGGTGATGCGTGAAGACGACATCCTGGCGACCCTGAACTGAATCCCGACTTCGGCTGATACCAATTTTTGGAGGTTGATTCCCAATGGCTGCCAAGCAACTCAAATTCGGTGAAGACGCCCGTGCCCGCATGCTGCG
>PKCW01000207.1 GCA_002862965.1 Pseudomonadota bacterium | reverse complement strand
TCATCAAGGGGACAGACATGACCGACATTGCAGACCTGTTCGAGAACAACCGCCAGTGGTCGGCGTCGATCTGCGCGGAGGATCCGCAGTTTTTCCCGGGCTTGGCCGAGATCCAGGCGCCTGAATTCCTCTGGATCGGATGTGCCGATTCACGCGTCCCGGCGAATGAAATCACCGGACTCAAGCCGGGCGAGGTGTTCGTCCACCGCAACGTGGCGAATGTGGTGGCGCATGGCGACCTCAATTGTCTGGCGGTCGTCCAGTTCGCCGTCGACGTGCTGAAAGTCCGGAACGTCCTGGTGGTGGGCCACTACGGGTGCGGCGGCGTGCGGGCAGCGCTGGAGAATGCGCGCCTCGGGCTGGTGGACAACTGGCTGCGCCACATCCACGACGTCAAGCAGAAGCATCAGCATGCGCTCGCGACAGCGGCGGACGAAGCGGATCGCATCGACCGGTTGTGCGAGTTGAACGCGATCGAGCAGGCGCGCAACCTGTGCCAGACCACCGTCATCCAGGATGCCTGGGCCCGCGGACAGGCGCTGGCCGTGCACAGCTGGATCTACGGTCTGACCGACGGCATCATCCACGATCTGGGCTACTCGGTGTCGGCGGCGGCCGAGGTGGAGGCGCACTATGAGGCGGCCGTCGCCCGCAGATCCGGAAAGACCCAGCCCTAGTCGCCCCGGTCAGGGACGCCCCAGCCATTCGATGCGATAGAGGTGTCGTTTCCGGTCCCGGTAGTTCTGCACCGAGCCTTCGTAACGCAGGGTTTCCAGCTTGGTCAGGTCGACGTCCACGATCAGCGCCATTTCGGTGTTCGGCGTGCTTTCGGCCATGATGGCATCGTGGGGGAAGGCGAAGTCGCTGGGCGAGAACACGGCGGACTCGGCGTACTGAATATCGAGGTTGTCGACCTGGGGCAGGTTGCCGACGCTGCCGGCAATCGCAACGTAACATTCGTTTTCGATGGCGCGGGCCTGGGCGCAGCGTTTCACCCGCAGGTAGCCGTTTTTGGTATCGGTCCAGAACGGCACGAACAGGATCTGCATCTGCTCATCGGCCAGCAGTCTCGCGAGTTCCGGAAACTCGACGTCATAGCAGATCAGGATACCGATCTTGCCGGCGTCGGTGTCGAAGACGCGCAACTGATCCCCGCCCCGCATCACCCAGGCGCGCTGTTCATAGGGCGTGGGGTGGATCTTGTACTGCGCATCGACGGTGCCGTCGCGCCGGCACAGGTAGGCGACGTTGTAGAGCACACCGTCCTCGTAGAGGGGCATGCTGCCGGCAATGATGTTGATGTTGTAGCTCACCGCCAGGCGTGAGGTCTCCTCGCGCAGCCGTTCGGTGTAGCTGGCCAGGTGGCGCATCCCCGACACAGTGGATCCCGGCGGCAGCAGCCCCATCAGGGGCGCATTGAAGAACTCGGGCAACAGCGCGAAGTCGGACTGGTAGTCGGACAGCGCATCGACGAAGAACTCGATCTGCTGGATCAGTTCCTCGACCGAATCGATCCAGCGCATCTGCCACTGAAGGACCCCGATCCGGACGCGGTCGCGTCGCTGGTTGATGCCGGGCTGCGGTCGCGGTTCGTGGAAGATGTTGATCCACTCGAGCAGCGTGGCGTAGCCGCGCGAGGCCTTGTCCTCCGGCAGATAGTTGCGAAGTACCCGCTTGACGCGAAATTCGTTGGACAACTGGAACGAAAGGATGGGATCGTAGATCTCCCGGTGCTGCACCTTTTCGATGTATTCCGGGGGCGACATGTGGTCGGCGTAGGCGGCATAGCCCGGGATGCGGCCGCCGGCGACGATGGCGCGCAGATTGAGGTGACGGCACAGGGACTTTCGAGCCTGGTAGAGGCGCCGGCCCAGACGCATGTCGCGGTACTCCGGATCGACGAAGACATCGACGCCGTAGAGCACATCCCCGTCGGGGTCATGGGTGGTGAGGTAGGCATTGCCGGTGATCTGGTCGTAGGTATGCTGATCACCGAACTTGTCGTAGTCGACGATGACCGCAAAGGCCGCCGCCACCACCCGACCGTTGTCTTCGATGCAGATCTGGCCTTCGGGAAAGGTCGCGATCTGGGAATAGTACTTGTCGCGCGGCCAGGCGCCGCCGAAGTCTGCGTAGACGAAGTCCATGAGGCGACGAATATCGTCGTAGTCCTCACGGGCCAGATTGCGCAGGCGGAGTCGGTGCTCGGGGGCGGACGGCGACGACAGGGTGTCCGGATCGGGGGGGACCACGGGGCCTCCGGGGTGGCTTCTACCAGCGAACCTTGAAGCCGCGCGTATCGATGTGGACGAAAGGCCCATGATACGCGCTTGCCTTGTATCGGCCCAGCCCGCCGACGAGGTGGGTGTGCGTCTCTTCCAGTCCTTCGACCAGGCTGGCCAGCCAGTCGGCGTCGTCCTCATCGATGCGGCCGTCCCGATTGAGATCGTCCATGCGGCCGTCGCCGTCACGATCGATGAAGACATCGGCGGCATCGCCCCACAGATGCCGGCTGTAGGTGGTGTCGTTGCCCACGCGGCGGTTGTAGGCCGGCGTCCGGTAGCCGCTCATCACGGCGAAGCTGTCGATGCGGATGCCGTTGGTATTCACTTCCTCCAGCACGGTTTCCAGCTTCAGCGGCAGGCTGCTCTGCAGCACCAGGTACTTCGTCGCCCCCGCTTCCTGCTTGCAGAGAAACTGCCCGATCCGGAAATGCGGCGACACGCGAACGTCCAGCAGGTCCGGCGTGATCTCGACGAAACCCTGCGGGGGACGATAGCTGTCCATGTTCCGCAACGGCGTTTCCGGATAGTGCCCGATGGGGTAGCCGTTCAGCGTGCCGTCCGCCGCCCGGCTGCGCGGATGCATCACGAACACGTTGAACTGCATCGTGTCGTTGGTGTTCAGGCCCTTGAGTCGCAGACGATAGAGCCCAGGGGTGATCGGCGCTTTCCAGATCCAGGAATGCGTTTCCACCGCATCGAGCCGGCCCCCTTCGGCGAGCGCCGCCAAGCGCAGGCCGTCCGTTGCGCCCAGGACCTCGATGGGCACCACCTGGCCGGGCATGACGAAGGTGGCGAGTTCACGATAGGGGTTCACCGTCTCGCCGAAGGCAGCGGTGAACCGCGCGCGACCGGCGTCGAACGCCTCACTGCTTGCCGCGCCGGCCGCCGCCGTCCAGCACAGCATGGTCGCCATGAGCAGGCGCGCAGCGCGCAACACAAGGGCTCTCGTCATGATCACTTCCAGGGAGTTCGTGCCAGCTTGCGGGCCAGCGCTTCGTCGTTGCCGTAGATGTCCTCGCGCAGATTCAGATTGCCGGTCTGCGCATCCGGCCATGCCGTCCAATAGACGAACTCGATCGGTACCGGATCGATGCGGACCGCTTTCGTCTGGCCCGCGGCGATCAGGGCTTCCATGCGCTCGCGTGGCCAGCGTTCGTCCTGGTTCATGAGGAATTCCGCCAGTGACAGCGGATGCTCCACCCGAATGCAGCCTGAACTATACATGCGGCGGGCGCGATTGAAGAGCTGTTTGGACGGCGTATCGTGCAGATAGACCTGATCCTGATTGGGAAACAGGAACTTGACGCGACCCAGCGAGTTTTGCGCGCCCGGCGCCTGACGGATGCGCAGCTCCGGGAGCGGCTGGCCCGCATCGACGAGCGTCTGGAGCGAGGCCGCATCGAGCGGGATCGGGCCGTCATCGCCGCGCATGGACACCGTCATCCCGGCCTGGTCGAGAAAAGCCGGATCGGCGAGGATCTTCGGCAGCAGGTCTTCCTGGACCAGGCGTCTGGGGACGGTCCAGGTGGGATTGAAGACCACGGTATCGATTTTGCCGGTGAGCAGGGGCGTGGGTCGATACTGCCGCCCGACGACGACCCGTGTGTCCCACACCGTCTTCCCATGCCGCATCGCCGCGAGTGTGAAGCCCGGGATATTGACGCGGACGAGCCGGTCGGCGACCGGAGCCGTGGTCCAGCGCTGCCGTTCCAGATTGGCAACCAGTTGATCGATGCGGCGCTCCCTCGGGATGTTGAGGGCGGTCACGGTCTGCGGTCCGATGTGCCCGTCGGCGTCCAGTCCGGCGAGGCGCTGGAATCGTCGCACCCGCTCGACCAGTGCCGCATCGTAGACATCGTCCGGCGCGTCCATCGCCGCGCCGGACGCCGGCGGCTCGGAAACGCCGACGCGTTCCCATGCCTCCATCGCGCGACGCAGCGTGTGCGAGCGCAGGTGATTGATGGCACCCAAGTCGACGAAGCCTGCCGCCAAGCCTGCCGCAGCCAAGCCTGCCGCCGCGCAGCCCGCGCCAAAGCCCGCCGCCGCCAAGCGCGCCGCCTCGGCGCCTCCCGCCCGGCCGACCAGTGCCGCCAATGAGCCGCCGCCTGCTGCTCAGCCACAGGGTGTTGGAGCCGGGCCTCAGGGACTCGCTGCAGCTGCTTCTGGGCCGTGGCAACCGGGCCGGGTCTACGCCAAAGGTTGGGCTCAGATGGGCACTCCACCCGCAGCGAGAATCTCAGGGCCAGAGGCCCGCGAGCTCATCAAGCGCCTGCTGGCGGCCTTGCCCTCGCATGAGCGATCCTTGGTGCGACCAGAGGAGCCATTCGGCACCAACTACCAGGTGGCGTTCAGGCTTGCGCACAGGAGCTTCGATCTCGCATCGCATGTGTGCGGCATCTGGCGTGCTTGGGCCGAGCAGGAGTCGGTC
>PKCW01000030.1 GCA_002862965.1 Pseudomonadota bacterium | reverse complement strand
GCAGGGCTGCTCGGCCATGGCCGCAGGATCCGCCTCGCTCATGCGCGCATGCAGCGCGCGGGAAACGGTGATCGCATTGCCGTTCAGCCCTAAGCTGAACGCGGTGACGAGCGGGCGGACACCGGCTCCCGGGACATCCCGCCCCGCCGCCAGCACCATCGGCGCCAGCATGTGCGCGCCGTCCAGGGCGCCGCTGTCGACCTTGTCGCGGATGTTGGCCCAGGACGGTTCGCGGACCAGTTGCACCGCCAGCCCGTGACGAGCGAAAAAACCCTGCTCCTGCGCCGCGATCAGCACGGCGCAATCAGCGAGCGGGATGAATCCCAGCCGCACCCGACGCTGTTCCAATCCCGAGTGGATCGCCGCCATATCTCCCCTTGTCTGCACAAAAAAAGGCGCTCTGGATGCCCGCACGATGAACGGGGTCCAGGACGCCTTTGTCCTCCAAGCCACAACCGCAGCCTTCAGGCCCGGTTGCCGATCCGCCGTTGGACCCGCCCGTGCCTGCTGCACCAACTCATTGCATGGTTCATGCCATCGCCAGCTTGTCGTTCCCGAAAAAAACGGCCCCGGCAGTTGCCGGAGCCGTCAAATGGCATCGCTGCCATGGGCGCCAGGAGGAAACGAGCGTGACAACGCTGCGGCGACAGGGCGGCCCGAAGCCGCGCCTGCGCAGGGAATCAGAACTTGAACTCGCCCATCAGCCAGATCTTCTGCGTATCGGTGGCGAAATCGTCCGCCTGGTAGTCGGCATACTTCACGGTCAGTGCCAGATTGGGGGTCACCGGCTTGGTCGCCATCAGGTCCCATTCGGTGCCGTAGTCCACATCGCCGGCGTCGGACTTGAAGTCATGCACCATCGCGGTCAGGGTGACACCCATCACTGCACCACTGACGGTCACGAAGTTGTCCTGCAAGCCCTTGCCGCCCGCGATCGAGTCGCCCAGAAACTTGTCGGCCCAGCCGTTGAAGATGTGCTTGGTCGCCAGCGGGGTCTGGAAGTTGTAGGTCCCGTCGCCGCCCAGCACTTCGCGCGAAAATTTCACCGTGACGCCGCTCAGCGTGCCGCCCAGTTCGGCCAGATAGTAGTCGGCATCGACTGCGGCGTCGGACTCGCCGTAGTCGCTCTGCCGGGCATATTCCAGGGTGTACAGCAGCTTGCCTGCGCCCACCGGCAGCCCGCCCTGGGCGCGCAGCCCGAGGGTCTGGGTGTCCTTGGTCGGGCCCGTGTCCAGGTCGTAGTCGAGCAGATAGCCGTAACCGATCAGCTTGGCCCACGGCGCCAGATCGTAGGCGGCATTGAGCAGGTGCGCGCTGAGCTCGATTTCATCGAAGGTGATGTTCTGCACCCGGTCGAGGTAGGCATAGGTCAGGACGGTCTTGGGCAGCGACTTGTTCTGCACGCTGAACGCGTCGAAAGTCTGTTCGTTCTGGCGCCAGCCGACGTTGCCGACGAAGCGGGCGTTGTCGAGGATGAGGCGCTGCCGGCCCAGCTTCATGTCGGTGTCGTACAGACCGCCGTAGCTCAGATAGGCCTGATTGAGTTCGGTGTCGGCCGGATCGGCCACGACCGGGTACTGGGTCTTGCCGTTGTCGGTGCTGTTGTAGTCCTCGCCGGCAAAGGCATCGACGTGCTCGAGTTGCACGTAGGCGCCGAAACCCTTCAGCTCGCGGGTCTTGTAACCCAGGCGCAGCCGGCCGGTGTAGGCCGCGGCGTCCTCCGGCAGCCCTTCCTGGTCCACCCACTCGCCGCGCAGCCGGTAGTCGAAATCCACCTTGCCGCGGGTCACGGCAGCGGTCAGCGGATCGGTTTCTCCGCCCCCCCACGCAAGGCCGGACCACACCGACAGGGCGGCCGTCATGGCGCAGCCCGTCTTCATGCCTGATTTCCTGGTTCGCATATCGATTCTCTTCCTATCCCGGATGACGGCTCCGCGCAGGGGCGGAACGCAAAAAAAAAAAACGACGCCAGCCCCCGTTGCCGGAGGCGGACGTCGTTGTCGCAGATCGGAGCGGACCGTCGTTGGTCCGTGCTCGCCCGTCAGCACTGCAATAAAACTGCCACAATTGCGCGAGCGCACGGCGGGCCGCTCACAAGGCCGCCGGGAGGCAGGCTGCCACGGCGCCAACGCACCGGGATCGGACGCGGGAGACGGTGATCGCGCCGTTTCGGTGCGATCGATCGGCTCAGCCGAGCAATTCGGCCATTTCGACCACGGTGCGGGCCACCTCCGCCAGACGCTGGTTGCGATCCATGGCCAGCTTGCGCAGCGCCTGGTAGGCGGCCTCCTCGTCCATGCCGCGTTTTTTCATCAGGATCCCTTTCGCCCGCTCGACGACCTTGCGTTCGGCAAGGCTGTTGCGCGTCCGCTCGAGTTCCTCGCGCAGCGCCTGGAACTCCTTGAAGCGGGCCACCGCGACCTCGAGTATGGGCTTGACCCGGCGCGGATTGATGTCGTCCACCACATAGGCGCTGACCCCGGCCTTGACCGCGCGCTGCATGATCTCGGCATCGGTCGACTCGGCATACATGACGATCGGACGCGGAAAATCACGGTTGATGTGACGCACCGATTCCAGCGTGTCGCGATCGGGAACGTTCATGTCGACGAGGATCACATCCGCCCCGCTGCGCTGCAGTTCGGTCAGCAGGTTCACGCCGCGCAGCGGACAATTGCACACCTCGTAGCCGGCGTCGGTCAGCGCCTGGCGCAAGATCGCGCCGCGCCCCGGATCGTCGTCCACCAGCATGACTTTCAATGTGGACACCAGCCGACCGCCATCATTGCTTGAAACAGGTGGAACGCGCCAAGCAATATTGGCGCCATCAGCGCGTCCCGGAGCGGCGGGACATCTTGCGGGAGCCCCTCTCATGAATAGCCTGGCCCTGATCCTCTTCATGCTGTTTCTGCTGGCCGGCGGTGCCGGCGTCGTCCTGCCGTTCCTGCCCGGCGTGCCTTTGGCCGCGATCGGCGTGCTGTTCGCCGCCTGGCTGGGCGGGTTTCAGGTGCTCGGCTTGCGGGAAATTCTCATTGCCGCGCTGCTGGCGGCTCTGTCGCTGGTGCTCGATTACCTCACCACGGTCGTCGGCGCACGCCTTTACGGCGCCAGCACCCGCGGCGTCTGGGGGGCCGTGATCGGCGCCGTCGTGGGCGTGTTCTTCTTCCCCCCGTTCGGTTTTCTGTTGGGCGCCGGCGTCGGCGCGATCGGCGCCGAACTCATCACGGGGCGGCCTTGGCGGGAAGCCGGAAGGGCGGGGCTGGGAACGCTGATCGGGAGCCTCGGGGGGATGGCGGTCAAGCTGCTGCTGATCCTTGCCCTGGCGCTGATGTGCCTGCCGCCCCTGATCGCGGCGCTGTAGACGGGCGCCCGGGCCGATCGAGCGGCATCACGCGCTGGGCGCCCAGGCGCCGCAAGCGCAGCCGCAACCGCGCCTTGTAGGGGGGCAAACGCGAAATCGGCGCGATCTCGCACAGCGGCTGCAGCACGAAGGCGCGCTGCAGCAGCCGGGGATGCGGCACGGTGAGACGCGCCGTTTGGATGCGCCGGGCGCCATAGAGCAGCAAGTCCAGATCCAAGGGTCGCGGGCCCCAGCGCCGACGGCCGCGGCGCCGGCCGTGCGCGGCTTCGATGTGCGCCAGCGCGCGCAGCAACGCCGCGGGCGCCAGCGTCGTCTCCAGCGCGGCCACTGCATTGACGAAGGGCGACTGGGCGCGCCGGCCGACGGGCGCGGAGCGATAAAAAGCGGAGACCGGGCCCGGCACCGTGTTCGGCAACCGGCCGAGCGCCTCGACGGCGCGAGCGAGTTGCCCGGTCGGATCGTCGCGATTGCTGCCCAGTCCGATATAGGCCCGGGCCGGCCGGCGGCTCATGGCGCCGCGGCGCCCTCCGGCCGCCGGCGCGGTGCACGCCTGCGCCGACGCCGCTTTCCAGGCGCTGGTGCTGCGGCCAAGGGCTGCGGAGGCTGCTGCAACAGGGCGTCCTGCTCCTCGCCGGGCGCCAGCTGGACCGTCGTCCACCACTCCCGCAGGGCGTCGGGAATCTCGCCCGCATGGCCTCGCAAGAGCAGGAAATCGTAGGCGGCGCGAAACCGCGGATGGCTCAGCAACACCTTGGCCCGCTTGGGGGTCGTCGACTCGAAGCGATGCTGCAGACGCCAGATCTCCTGCATCGGCGCGCGGAAGCGGCGCGGCGGAAGCACCGGCATGGCCGCATCGATGAACTCGCTCGCCTCGACCATGGCCTGCGGCAGCGCCATGCCCGCCGCGACACGCGTGGCCACGGCGTCCCGCACCGGCCCCCAGCCCAGGGCTGCGAACAAAAAGGCCGGGGTCACCGGCTTGCCCTCAGCGATGCGCTGGTCGGTGTCCAGCATGGCGCGGTGCAGCAGGCGCGCGGTCGGGCCCTGCTCGCCCTCGCGCCGGATCACCGCCTCGGTCGCGGGAAAGAGATAGCCGAACAGGCCGTGCTCGCGCAGCAAGGTGAAGGTCTGCGCCGCATGGCCGCCCAGCAACAGCTTCAGGGATTCGTCATAGAGCCGCGCCGGCGAGATGTCGGTCAACAGGGCCGAGAGTTCCGCCAGCGCCCGGGCGGTCTGCGCTTCGAGCGAAAAGCCGAGCTTGGCGGCGAAGCGCACCGCCCGCAGCATGCGCACGGGATCTTCACGGTAGCGCGTCCAGGGGTCGCCGATCAGGCGCAGCACGCGGTTCTGGAGATCCGCCATGCCGCCC
>PKCW01000199.1 GCA_002862965.1 Pseudomonadota bacterium | reverse complement strand
CACCCAGCCGGCCTGGACCACCGGGCGGGAGGCGCCGACCTCGGCGCCCAGCACGCGCGCCAGATCCCAAACGAGCTGGAAGTTCTCCGGGCTCTTCAGGCCGCGACCGCCCGAGACGATGATGTCGGCAAAGGGCAGTTGCGGCTTGTCCTGACAGTTGTCGGGAATGTAGTCGAGCACCTTGGTGACGATGTCGGTTTCGACCAGGTGCAGGGGCTGCTCGATGATGGGTCCGCTGCGGGTGTCGTCATAGCTGGCCATGGGCATCACGCGCGGTCGCACCGTGGCCATCTGCGGGCGGTAGTTCAGGGTCAGGATGGTGCACAGCAGGCTGCCGCCGAAGGTGGGGCGCGAGGCGGCGAGGCTGCGGTTCTCCGGGTCGATGTTGAGTTCGGTGCAGTCGGCGGTGAGGCCGGTTTGCAGCGTGGTGGCCACCGAGCCGGCGAGATCGCGGCCCAGCGTAGTGGCGCCCAGCAGCAGGATCTCCGGCTGATGGGCGTTGACCAGATCGGTCAGGCCCTTGGTGAAGGACTGGTTGCGGTAGTCGGCCAGGACCGGGTCTTCCATCAGGTAGCAGCGGTCGGCGCCATAGCGGAAGGCCTCGGCGCAGAAGCGCCGCGTGTCCTCGCCCGGCGCGCCCATCACGACCCCGGACAGGGGCACGCCAAGTTTGTCGGCGAGCTTGCGGCCTTCGCCCATCAGCTCCCAGGACACCGTATGCGCATGGCCGCGCTCGTGCTCGACGAATACCCAGACGCCCTGATAGGCGGCCAGACGCGGGTCCAGCTCGACCTTGCGGCCGGCCGGGCGCTTGGCGGGGGGGTTGCTTTCACTCATGGCGAATCTCCTAGCGGGCGCTCTGGCCGATGGCGCTTTCCAGTTGCGGGTTCTGCGTCAGCAGCTTGGCGATGAGGGTCACGGCCAGATCCTTGGGGGTGTTGCTCTCGCAGGTGATCATTTCCGCCTTGGCCGTCTTGGGCTTGGGCGCGAACACCTTGCTGACCACGGTGGGCGAGCCCTTGAGGCCGATCTTGGCGGGATCCTCGATGCCGGCCTGCTCGCGGTTCCACACCTTGAGCGGGTAGCGCGCGGCGCGGAAGATGCCGGCCTGACTGGCAAAGCGCATTTCGTTGGTGCCCTCGAGCATGGTGATCAGGCAGGGCAGGCGCGTCTGCAGCACCTGCACGCCGCCTTCGGCGCGGCGCTGGACCACGATGCGGCGCTGCGCCGGATCGACCTCGTCGACGGCGCTGACGTAGGTGAGCAGTTGCAGGTCGAGGCGCTTGGCGATGCCGGGGCCGACCTGGGCGGTGTCGCCGTCGATGGTCTGCTTGCCGCAGAACACCACGTCGACCGCCATGTTGCGGTCGATCTGGCCGATCGCGGCGGCGAGCGCGAAGCTGGTGGCCAGCGTGTCGGAGCCGGCGAAGGCGCGGTCGGTGACCAGGATGGCGTCGTCGGCGCCGAAGGAGATCGCCTTGCGCAGCGCGGCCTCGGCCTGCGGCGGTCCCATGCACAGGACCGTGACATGGGCGCCGTGCAGGTCCTTCAGACGCAGCGCTTCTTCCAGAGCGAACATGTCATAGGGGTTGACCACCGCCGGCACGCCCTGGCGCATGATGGTGTTGGTGACCGGATGGACGCGGATCTGCGAGCTGTCCGGGACCTGTTTGATACAGACGACGATGTGCATGGGCGATTCCTCAGGTCCGTTGCGAGGGGAGGCTGGCGCGCAGGCTGTCGAGGCTGACGCGCTGACCGTCGGCGTCCTGGAACACCTTGAATACCCTTTCCTGCGCCGCCGTGGAGTGGACGAAATCCTCGTAGGCCTGGATCATCAAGGCTCGGCAGGCCTCGCGCTGCGCCGCTTCCTCGAGGCCGGCGAGCTTCGCGCGCCCCAGGTACTGGCTGAAGCGCTTGAGGATGTGCAGGCGATGCACGTGCACCACCCCGGCCTCGTAGGGCACCTCGAAGAACTGCAGGAATTCCTCGGCATCCGAAAATTTCCCCAATTGGTCCAGCAGCTTGCTCATGGCGGGTTCTCTTCGTCGGGGTTCAGTGGGTGATACGGGCCCCGGCGCCGGGCAGGGCGTCGGTGCCGGTCAGTTCGGGACATTCCTGGACACAGGAATGGCACTCGGCTTCGGCCTCCGGCGCCGGCGGGGCGATGCCCAGTTGCGCTTCCAGGCTGTGCACGCGATCCAGCAGGCAGGCCAGCGCCTTGCCGACCGGATCGGGCATCAGGTGATGATCCAGATCGATGCCCTGCGCCGTGATGCGCCGCCGGCTGAGCGGCAGCACTTCACGGCCGGGAATGCCGACCACCGTCATGGCGGGCGCGACGTCCTGGATGACGACCGAATTGGCGCCGATGCGGGCGCCGGTGCCGATGCGGATCGGCCCCAGGATCTTGGCGCCGGCCCCGACCACCACGCCGTCGCCCAGGGTCGGATGGCGCTTGCCCGGATTCCAGGAGGTGCCGCCCAGGGTGACGCCGTGATAGAGCGTGACGTCATCGCCGACCTCGGCGGTTTCCCCGATCACCACGCCGCAGCCGTGGTCGATGAAGAAGCGCGCGCCGATGCGGGCCCCGGGGTGGATGTCGATGTGGGTAACCATGCGGCAGAGGTGGCTCAGCAGGCGGGCCGGATAGCGCCAGCCGCGCTGCCACAGGGTGTGCGCCACGCGATGGCCGATCACCGCGTGCACGCCCGGATAGGCCGTGATGACCTCGAGCCGGGTGCGGGCGGCGGGATCGCGTTCGAACACGCAGTCGACATCGGCACGGATCCGCTGCCACAGACCGGTGCGGGCACCGCGGGGCGCGGCTTGGCTCAGCACGCGAGGGGCCATGATGCGATCTCCTCGTGGAAGCGTTTGAGGTCGTCGGCGCTGGGGGCGCGTTTCTCGCTCACCGCGAGGCGGCGGATGCGGACCAGAATCAGCTGCGCCTCGGCCGGCGTGAGTTCGATGCCCAGCGCCCGGTAGGCAGCGCTGACGCCATGCGCCCCTGAATGCTTGCCGAGCACCAGGCGATGCGCGCGGCCCACCTCGGCGGGATCGAAGCCCTGATAGTTGAGCGGGCTCTTGAGCAGGCCATCGACGTGGATGCCCGATTCGTGCGTGAACACGCCTTCGCCGACCACGCTCTTGTTGGCCGCCACCGGCCGGCCCGAGGCTGTAACGACCAGTTGCGACACCGCAGGCAGGCGCCGCGTATCGATGCCGGTCTCGCGGCCGCCGGCGTGACGCAGGGCCATGACCACTTCTTCCAGGGGTGCGTTGCCGGCCCGCTCGCCGAGCCCGTTGACCGTGGTGTTGACATGGGTCGCGCCGGCCAGCACCGCCGCCAGCGTGTTGGCGGTGGCGAGTCCCAGGTCGTTGTGCGCGTGCATCTCCAGTTCCAGATCGACGTGGCGCCGCAGGTTCGCCATGACCTCGCGGGTGGTGAAGGGATCCAGCACGCCCAAGGTGTCGGCATAGCGCAGCCGCCGGGCGCCGCTGCGCTGCGCCTGTTCGGCCACCTGCAGCAGGAACGCGGGATCGGCGCGCGAGGCATCCTCGGCACCGACGCTGACTTCCATGCCGAGATCCAGCGCATCCTGCACATGGCGCGCGATGGCCGCGAGCACGAAAGCGCGGTCGCGCCCCAGCTTGCGCTGGATCTGCTGCTCCGAAACCGGGATCGACAGGTGCAGGCAGGGCGCCCCGCAGCGGCGCGCGGCGGCGATGTCCTCGCCATGCGCGCGGCCCCAGACCACCAGCCGCGCCGGCAGCTTCAGCGCCAGCAGCGTGCGGACCACCTCCTGTTCCTCGCTGCCCATGACCGGGATGCCGATTTCGAGTTCCGGCACGCCCATGTCCACCAGCGCCCGGGCGATGGCGAGCTTTTCCTCGAGGGTGAATGCCACCCCCGCGGTCTGCTCCCCGTCGCGCAGGGTGGTGTCCTGGATGATGAGTGGCGCCATGAGGGAGGTCCTCGCCGGCGGAAAACGCCGCTTTTCCCGATCAGCGCAACTTTGATGCCAGAGCAGACGCATGGCGTCAGGTGACGGATATTCAAGCGCTTTTTCGCCGTGCGCCGCGATCAGTGCGGGGCGGGACGGGCGGCGCCCGCCGGTGCAAACGCGACACGGGCCGAACATGTCGGGTTTGCGACAGGGCCTGCGCCCGCCGGCTCGATGGGCATTGACAAACACCATGGGAAGGCAGTCAATGATATTGACTTAGGCAAAGATCGGCCTGCTTCCGAAGGTCTGCATCATGGTCGTTCTCTCCGCAAATACCGACGAATCCGAACTGCTGTCGATCTACGAGATCAGCAAGGTCCTCAGTTCCTCGCTCGATCTGCAGCGCACCGTGCGCGAGGTGGTCACGATCCTGTCCAACCATCTGGATGGGCGCGCCATGGTCAGCCTGATGCAGGAATCCGGCGAGCTGCAGATTTTCGAGGCCTCGGGCCTGACCGCGGAGGAAAAGGCCCGCGGCCGTTTCAAGCTCGGCGAGGGCATCACCGGCAAGATCATGACCAGCGGGATGCCAATGGTGGTGCCGGATATTTCCGTCGAGCCGCTGTTCCTGCATCGCACGGGGGCGCACGCCACCGAGGCCGACGAAATGATGGCCTTCATCGGCGTCCCCATTCTGGTGGGTCGGCGCGCCATCGGCGTCCTCAGCATCGCCCGCGGCGCGCCGCGCGGGGTCTCGGTGCGCTATGAGCGCATCGTGCGCCTGC
>PKCW01000205.1 GCA_002862965.1 Pseudomonadota bacterium | reverse complement strand
TTTCAGGTGCCTGTCGGTCACGTCAACCGCCCGGTCGACAGAGGAACCCGACTTGCCACACCCCGGCGGCACAGGTTACCTTCCACCGATCATTGGGCGACAGCGCGCTCGCGCAGCGGCGATCAGGATGGAAAGGCAGGCATGAAGGACCTCGGCGCTCGCATTTCACAGGATTATAAGGCCCGCCCCACCGCAAAGCCTCAATCACCCAAAAGCAGCCCGTTGCACTGGTTCATTTTCGGGGCCGCGCTCCCCATCCTGTCGCTGAGCTTCGCGCTTCATATGGGCGATGCCGCCGCGATGAGGCAGATGATCGAGCCGGGGGTCGGGGAGTCTCCCATCGTGATGGACGCGGAGCAGTCCGAGGGCATTCTCCGGCTGACGGCACAGACCCTGAATGACATTCTGGGGGATGCGAGCCACGGCGGATCCGCAGATCTGCTGCAAGAAGATCGTCCGTTCGCCCTGAATCCAACGGAGGATCCGTTCGTGGATCCGGACTGGATCTCCCTCACCGTGACTGCCGGCGATTCGCTGTCGCGCATCTTCGACCGCTTCGATCTGCCCCGGGAAGACCTGCGCGCCCTCTCTCAGATCGGCAGCCACAAACGCTACTTGCGCGATCTGCAGCCGGGCGACGAGTTTCGCATCAAGATCGACGATGGCGGCCGCATCGCCGAGCTGGTCCATGACGTCGATCCCTTGAAGACACTCCACCTGACGCGCAGCGGCGAGCAGTTCAAGTCCGAACTCATCACCCACCCTGTGGAAAGGCGGCCCGTCACGGCCCGCGGCACAGTCCGAAGCTCGCTGGTCCAGGCGGGCACCGAGGCCGGCCTCAGCTATGCCGCTGTCCTTCAGTTCGCGGAGATCTTCGGCTATGAGATCGATTTTGCCCTCGATCTGCGCGAAGGCGACGAACTGACCGTCGTGTACGAGGCCGGCTTCAGAGACGGTGAAAAGGTCGTCACAGGACCCATTCTCGCGGCAGCGTTCACGAATCAGGGCAAGACCTACCGGGCGATTCGATACGGCAACGGTGACCAAGGCCGTTATTACGCGCCGGACGGTACCAGCCTGCGCAAGGCGTTCCTGCGCACGCCGGTCGATTTCAGCCGCATCAGCTCGGGGTTCAATCTCGGGCGGCGCCATCCCATCCTCAATACGATCCGCGCGCACAAGGGCGTGGATTATGCCGCGCCGGCGGGGACCGCCATCAAGGCGGCCGGTGACGGGAAAGTCATCTTCCAAGGCCGCAAAGGCGGCTACGGCAACGTCGTTGAAATCGCGCATGGCCAGCATCACAGCACGCTTTATGCGCACATGAGCCGCTTTGCCAAGGGGACATCGGTTGGCGCGGCGGTCCGCGCCGGCCAGACCATCGGCTACGTCGGATCCACCGGCCTTGCCACCGGCCCGCACTTGCACTACGAATTGCGGGTCGACGGCGTCCATCGCGACCCCCTCAAGGTCAATACGGCGCTCGCAGACAACCTGACCGGCCGCGAACTCCGGGAATTCAGGCAGCAAGCCGCGCCGCTGCTGGCGAGCCTCGAACCGGCCCGTCCTACGCATCTGGCGCAGAATCGAGCCACGCCATCCGCCAACTGAACGGTCAACGTCCGCTGATGCGCTTGATCGGCCTCATGTCCGGCACCAGCGCGGACGGCATCGATGCCGCCTTGCTGGGCATCCGAAACGGCTCGCCCACGCTGGAAGCCGTCCACTGCGAACCCCTGCCCGGCCGCCTTGCCCGTCAGATTCGAGCCATCTCACGCCACCCGACGGGCGGTACGCTGGATGCGGCGCTCACGCTCGACCTGCAACTGGGCGCCTGTTTCGCACGCGCCGCTTTGACGCTCGTCCGGCGTGCCGGTCTGCACCCCACCGCGATTCACGCGATCGGCCTGCACGGTCAAACCCTGCGTCATCGTCCGAAACACCGCCACCCTTATTCCCTGCAGATGGCCAATGCCCAGCGCGTGGCGCTCGAAACCGGCATCACGACCATTGCCGATTGGCGCATGCGCGACATCCTGCTGGGCGGCGAAGGCGCGCCGCTGGTACCCCTATTCCATGCCGAAAGGTTCGCGTCCTCGCAGGAAACGCGCGCCGTTCTCAATCTGGGCGGCATCGCCAATCTGACGCTGCTGGATACCGAGGGGCGCATCGTCGCCGGCTTCGACTGTGGACCGGCGAACTGCCTAATGGATGCCTGGACGAGACAGCATCAGGGGTGCCGTCATGACGCGGATGGGGCGTGGGCTCGGACTGGCCGGGTCTTGCCCGAGTTGCTGGCGCGGATGCTGGCGGACCCCTATTTCGCTGCCCCGCCGCCCAAGAGCACCGGCCTGGACCGGTTCAATCCGAACTGGCTTCGGCAAAGCATGGCCCGGCTGGATGCGTCGATGGCGCCAGCGGACGTGCAACGCACGCTGCTCGAGCTTACGGTGGAATCCGCCGCCGCAGCGCTGGACGGAATGACCCCGGCGCCTCAACGCCTCCTGGTGTGCGGCGGTGGGGCACATAACGGCTTCGTCATGGAACGGCTGGCGGATCGGCTGGCGCCCGTGCCGGTCGAATCGACGGCAGCGCTGGGGTGGGATCCGGAATGGATCGAAGCCGCGGCGTTTGCCTGGCTGGCGCACCGCACCCTGAATGGCGAACCGGGGAACGCGCCAACCGTCACCGGCGCCCGCCGGGCCGGCATCATGGGCGCCGTGTTTTTACCCGGCTAGGCGTGCCCAAAGGCATTCTCGGCGCCGCCCCGATGACGGCATGCGCGCGCACCTATACGGAAAAAGACGAGCCGCAGCCGCAGGTGGTGGTGGCGTTGGGATTCCGGATCACGAAACGCTCACCCTCCAGTCCCTCGGCATAGTCGATTTCCGCGCCCTGCAGATAGTGGATGCTCGTGGCATCGACCAGCAGAACGACGCCGGCGTTGGCGATCTGGACATCGCCTTCCTGTTCGGTTTCATCGAAGGTGAACCCGTACTGGAACCCCGAACACCCGCCGCCGGAAACGAACACCCGCAGTTTCAGGTCGGGGTTCTTTTCCTCTTCCAGCAACTGACGCACCTTGCCGGCCGCCGCATCGGTGAAAAGCAGCGGCGTCGGCGCCGGGGGACTCATCGTTTCCGCACCTGCCTGATTCATGATTTGGATCCTCGTCTACCTGCCCTTGCGAGCAGTCTTACACATTGAAACGGAAATGGACCACGTCGCCTTCTCGCAGGACATAATCCTTGCCTTCCAGACGCCACTTGCCGGCCTCCTTGGCGCCCGCCTCACCCTTGCATGCCACGAAGTCCTCATAGCCGATGACCTCGGCACGGATGAAGCCGCGCTCGAAATCCGTGTGGATCACGCCAGCGCCCTGCGGCGCCGTGGCCCCGACGCGCACCGTCCAGGCCCGCACTTCTTTGACCCCGGCCGTGAAAAAAGTTTGCAGGCGCAGCAACTCGTATGCAGCACGGATCACCCGATCGAGTCCCGCCTCGGCCATGCCCAGATCGGCCAGAAACACCGCCCGGTCGGCTTCATCCAACTGCGCGATCTCAGCCTCGATGGCCGCGCAGATGGGGACCACCTGAGCGCCTTCAGCCGCCGCCATGCGCTGCAGGGCCTCCAGATGCGCCCAAATGCGACGGTACTCTTCAAGGAGAGGGTCGCCGGTTTCCGCCGAAGGTGCTGTCGAGGCCATGGTCAAGGTATCGCCGCGGTGCCGAGCACGTTGCCCCGAAGCAAGTCCAGTTTCATTGAGTGAGGAAGCCGTCTTCAATGCATTCTGAAATCAGCGCACCTGGACCACGACCTCGGAGGAACGACGCACCTTTACGAGAAGACGTCCATCGAGAAACCGCCACCCCGCACTGGCCATCTCGAACGCCTCCTCGTCAGAGCTCTGCTGCAGGGAATCGCCGTCCCACCTAACCTCGGTAGGAGCGCTCCCTCGGTACACCTCGAACACAACCCCTTGCCCGAGTTCTTCACCCGGTATGTACCCGAGTTCGAGTACTCCCGCGGACTGCTGCTGCCACACCTGGCCCCTATCGAATAGCTCGAACTCGTAGCGAGCGACGTCGGTCGGCGGCGCGACCCGAACCCAGAGTAGGCCTGGATCCTCCGCATAGCTCTCGATCGTCGAGGTCACCGTCGGAGAGAGGGTATCGATCGTGGGCCGAAGCATTGGCACTAGGCCGCCGGCCCGAAGGAAGAGCGGGAGTGACTCGAGAGGTGCCGCCACGGTCACTTCGCTCCCGCGACCTTCCCATAGCTCACCTTCGAACCATCCGTACCATCGCCCTTGTGGCAATATGACCTGCCGCTCCCGGGATCCTGCATCCAAAACCGGGGCTACCAGCAGATGTTCGCCGAACATATACGTATCGTTTGGATGCATACCGAGCTCAGGATGCGCGAGCCCCAGAGCGCGAGTCAGAGGGTGACCGGTCTCGCGTACCCGTGAGGCATAGGTCCACGCATAGGGAAACAACCGCAGATGCAGGCGCGCAAATCTGCGATAGAGCGCCAGTGTGTCTTCGGTTCGTCCATTCTCGGTCGTATACTCCCAAGGCGTCTGGCTAGAGCTATCTCCGACCTGCATCACTGAACTCAGCGCCGTCTGTTGAAACCACCGTATGAAGGTCTCGTTGTCGGGAGGGCTGTGCCGATAGCCCCCTGTATCGGCCCCATAGAATGGGAAGCCCGAAGCCCCCAGGTTCAGATCCATGTT
>PKCW01000124.1 GCA_002862965.1 Pseudomonadota bacterium | reverse complement strand
CAACGCCTTACAAGAGCTTCTAGGGCTCCGCCCTCGGACAGCGTGCTCGGTGCACGGGTTGGCGCGATTCGCACCCGCGCTGCCCTGTCTCGTGGCAGCGCTGGGCGCTCTGCTTCGGCGAGCAGGCGCGATGGCAGGTTCGCCAGGACGCTGCCGCCTACGAGGTCGTTCTCGTGTTTCCCTGCCGGATGCACAGCAGCGGGTGGGAGGCGGGCGAGCGATGAACATCCTGATCGTCGACGATGAAGCGCCCGCCCGCCTCCGGTTGCGCCAGCTGATCGGCGAGTTGCCCGAGCATCGGGTGGTGGGGGAGGCGGATGACGGCGAGGCGGCACTGGCGGCGTGCAGGCGCGAGACGGTGGACGTCGTGCTGCTGGACATTCGCATGCCGGGGCGGGACGGTCTGGAGATCGCCCGGCAGCTGGCGGATCAGCCGCGCGCGCCGGCGGTGGTGTTCGTGACGGCCTTTGCCGAACACGCGGTGGACGCCTTCGAGGTGCAGGCATCCGATTACCTCGTCAAGCCGGTACGACGCGAACGACTGGTTCAGGCGCTCGCGCGTGCGCAAGCGCGTGTGGACCTGCCGTCCGCAAGGTCCGCAGCGCCCGTCGCAACCGCTCGCGACCATCTCAGTGCGCGGCTCGGCGCCGTGGTGCGCCTCATCCCGGTCGATGAGGTGCGGTATTTCCGGGCGGAGCAGAAGTATGTGACGGTCCGCGATGGTGCCGGTGAGTGCCTCATCGAGGATACGCTGAGCCGGCTCGAGGCGGAGTTTGCCGGGCGCTTCGTGCGCGCGCACCGCAATGCGCTGGTGGCCGTGCGCTTTCTGCAGCGCCTGCAGCGGCAGGGGCTCGGGTATGGACTGTGGCTGCAAGGTTGCGCCGAGCCGGTGGCCGTGAGCCGACGCCACCTGCCCGTGATCCGGCAGGCGCTACGGACGCGCTAGCGCGGGCAATCATTGCGGTGCGGGGGCCGCCCTTCTACGATGCGGGCTCCTTCCGGCCCATCAGGAACGCTCGCATGTCCGACCGAGTCTTGCGCATCGCCACCCGCCGCAGCCCGCTGGCGCTGTGGCAGGCCGAGCACGTTGCGGCGCGGCTGAAAGCGCTGGACCCGGCCCGGGAGGTGGCGCTCGTGCCGATCAAGACCCAGGGTGACCGGATTCTGGATGTGCCCCTGGCCAAGATCGGCGGCAAGGGCTTGTTCATCAAGGAACTGGAACAGGCGCTGCTGGACGGCGTGGCCGATCTGGCCGTGCATTCGATGAAGGATGTGCCTGCCGAATTACCGGCGGGCCTCTGTCTGGCCGCACTGCTCGCCAGTGCCGATCCGCGCGATGCGCTGCTCAGCCGGCATCCGGGAGCCTGGGCGGGTCTGCCGGAGGGCGCATGGGTCGGCACCTCCAGCCTGCGCCGGCAATGCCAGCTGCGGGCCCAGCGTCCCGACCTGAGGTTCGCCTTCCTGCGCGGCAATGTCGGGACCCGGCTGAGCAAACTCGATGCGGGCGATTTCGATGCCATCGTGCTGGCCGCGGCGGGGCTCGACCGGCTCGGGCTAGCCGAGCGCATCAGCGAGCGGCTGCCGCCCGAGATCAGCCTGCCGGCGGTCGGGCAAGGGGTGATCGGCATCGAATGCCGCGAGGACGACGCAGACCTGCGGGCGTGGCTGTCGCCGCTGGAAGACCCTTCCAGCCGGCAGCGCGTCACGGCCGAGCGGGCCTTGAACGCCGGGCTGCACGGCGGTTGCCAGGCACCCATCGCGGCGCATGCGCGGCTCGACGGCGCGGCGCTGGTGCTCGACGCGCGGGTGGGCGCACGGGACGGCGGTGTGTTGGCCGACCGCATCGAGGGCCCGGCGAGCGCGGCCGCATCCCTGGGGCATGCGCTGGCCGAGGCGCTGTTGGCCCGCGGCGCCGATCGACTGCTGCGCGAATGGGGGGCGCTCGAGCCGTGATCGCGACCGCCCCGCTGGCCGGCCTGCGCGTGCTGGTGACGCGGCCGGCGCATCAGGCGGCGGGCCTGTGCCGGCGCATCGAGGCCGCCGGCGGCGTGCCGGTGCGCCTGCCGATGATCGACATCGCTCCCCCGGGGGATCCGCAAGCCGCGCAGCAGGCCCTGGACGCCGCGCTCGACGCCGATTGGCTCATCTTCACCAGCGCCAATGCGGTCGATGGCGCTCTTGCGTTGCGACCGGCCCTGCTGGATCGCAGCCGCGCGCGCATCGGCGCCATCGGCCCGGCCACGGCCGCGGCGCTGGCCCGAGCCGGGCGCTCGGCCGATCTGGCCCCCATCGGGGATTTCCGCAGCGAGACCTTGTTGCAGCATCCCGATCTGGCGCAGGTGGCAGGGCGGCGCGTGGTCGTCGTCCGGGGCGAATCCGGGCGGGCCCTGCTGGGCGACACCTTGCGCGAGCGTGGTGCCCGGTTGACCTATGCCGCGGTCTATCGACGCCTGTGTCCGCTCATCCCGGCGGCCGATGTCGAGCGCGCATTGACCGTGCCGCGCGTGCCGGAGCTTCTGGTCTTCACCAGCCCGGATGCGCTCGCCCATTTCTTCGCGCTGGTGCCCGAGGGGCCGCTGCGTCAGGCCGTGCGGGCGTCGCAAGTAGTGGTGGTGAGTGAGGCTATGATAAAACAGGCCGAAAAAATGGCCTTCGTGCCGCCGCCGGTTCGGGCCCCACCGGATGAGTCAGGGCTGGCGGACGAACTGATACGGTGGGCGCAGCGAGCAACCCCGCCCGTTCCGCCCCCGGTTCCGTCGACATAAGGAAGTCGCAATGCCTGAATCCGTTCCCCCGGTGGCACTGAGCAACGGTGACCGAGCCGTGTCGAGATCGCGTCGCATGCTGGGGTCCATGATCCGTTTTCTGCGCGCCGTTTTGCTGCTGGCGATGGTGGCGGCCATCGTCGTGCTCTTCGAGCAGGTCAGCGACATCAACGGGATTCGGGCGGCATTCGGCGATCGCCTCGATGAAGTCCGCACCCGCGTCGCCGAATTGCGGGCCGCTCAGATGCCGGCGACGGAGGTCGAGCGTCGACTGACCGCCTTGCAGACCGAGCTCCAGGCAACCCGGGAGCAGGCTCAGGCAACGGCGCGGCAGGTCGATCCGGTGCTGGAATTGTTGCGCCAGGGGCGCCCGGCCTGGTATCGCGCCGAAGCCGTGTATCTGATGCAGATGGCCAATCAGGCCTTGCAACTGCGTGGCGATGCCGCCGCTGCCCTGCGAGCGCTCTGGTTGGCCGACAGAAATCTCGAGACGCTGGGCGATCCGCGGCTGTTGGGTGTGCGCGAGACGCTGGCGCGGGAAATGGCGGACCTGCGCGCGCTGCCCACGGTCGATGTGCCCGGGATTTCGCTGCAGCTGTCCACCCTGGCGGGCAATGTCGAGCAATGGCCGCTGCGCCGTCACGTTCCCCAGCGTTGGGCGCCGAGCGGGACGGATGCGCCGGCAGCCTCGTCCGATGCAATGTGGCAACAGTGGCTGGCCCAGTTGCGCCGACTCGTCGAGATCCGCCGCGCCGAGGGGCCGATCGCGGCGCTGGCATCTCCGGAGCTCGAACGGCTGCAGCGGCTGCAGACCATCCTGCAATTCCAGGCCGCCCGGATCGCCCTGCTGCAGCGGGATGCCGCCACGTTCCGGGCAGAGCTCGGCGGCGCGCTCGGCAGCATCGACCGCTTCTTCGACGCGGCCGATCCCGCGGTCGGGACGGCGCGGCAGCAACTCGAAGCCCTGCGCGAGATGCCCATCGATCCCAAACGTCCCGACCTTTCCGCATCCCTGACGCAGTTGCGCGCCCTGGAAGCCCAGATGGTGATGCCATGAGGTGGGCGATTCTGCTGCTGGCGCTTCTGGGGCTCGGGACGGCGGCGGGATTGCTGCTGCAGGACGACAACGGCTACGTGCTGCTCGCCTGGGGCGGTTGGACGGTCGAAACCTCGCTGGTCACCTTCGGGGTCCTGACACTGCTCGCGCTGACGGTGCTGGGGCTGCTGTGGCGGCTGCTGGTCGCGCTGTGGCGGCTGCCGGGCCGTCTGCGCCGCCGCCGGCACGTCCGGCACATGGCCCGGGCCCGCGCGGCGCTGCACACCGCCGTCCTCGATCTGCAGGCGGGCCGCTACGCCTTCGCGGAGAAAGCCCTGGTCAAATACGCCGAGGCGGAAGCGCCCGGCGTGAATTACCTCCTTGCGGCCCGCGCCGCCCATCGCCAGCAGGCACCGCTCCGGCGCGATCGCTATCTCCGGCAGGCCTTCGAGGCGGACGTGTCTGGGCAGTCCGCGGTCCTGATCGCCCAAGCCGAGATGCAGCTCGACGATCAGCACGACGAGCAGGCGCTGGCGACCCTGTCGCTGCTCGATGCCCCGGCGGTGGAGACCCGCCGGCTGCAGTTGCTGGTGCGATGCCATCTGGCACGCCGCGACTGGACCGCACTGCGAGGCCTGCTGCCGCGCCTGCGCGACTTCGGCGCCCTGCCCGCCGATGCCCAGCGGCGACTGGAAGTTCAGGTCTTTGCCGCGTCGATGGCGATGGCCGTAGAGCGCGGCGACGTGGGTGCCCTCGAGGCGGCCTGGACGGACGCCGGGCGCGAGTTGCGCCACGAGACGCCGCTTGCGCTGGCCTATGCGCGGGGCCTGGCGCACCTGAACCAGGCCGCTCAGGCGGCCGAGGTCATCGAGCAGCATCTCCGGACCCATTGGTCGGAGGAGATGGTCGATCTCTACGGTCGCCTGCACGCCGGGCTACGGGCGCGGC
>PKCW01000316.1 GCA_002862965.1 Pseudomonadota bacterium | reverse complement strand
CGCGAGCACGAACCCGTCCGTGCCGAGCCCCCCGGTGGCATCGATCAGATCGGGTGTCTCGCCTCGCACGGGTCGGCCCGCCGCCCGCCCCAGGCCTTGCTGGCGGTCCTTTCCGTGGGCGCGGCGGTAGGCGAGTGCGCCCGACGCGAAATCCACCCGCAAGGGTCCGAGCGCGCCACCCTGATCCTGCAACGACCAGCCGCCGGCGTCATGGGCGAGCGTCAGCCCGCCGGCTGGATGGGCATCGAACGCGCATTGCGCAGCGGCGGGAAGCGGGCGATCCGGCATACCCGCATTTTACCGGAGCCGCGGGCGTGACTATGCTGGGCACACCGCCGCGGCCACCGGGCCCCGGCCAATCCAAGGAGGGAGACATGCTCTATCGCATCGGAACGCGCGAGGTGGTGTGCCATGGCGAGAACTACATCGCTGAAACGGCGGTCCTGATCGGCTCGGTGGTCCTGGAAAAGAACGCCAGCGTCTGGTTCAACGCCGTGCTGCGCGGCGACAACGAGGTGATCACCATCGGCGAAAACAGCAACGTCCAGGACGGCGCCGTGCTGCACACCGATCCGGGCATCAAGCTCACCATCGGCCGCAATGTGACGGTGGGTCACAAGGTCATGCTCCATGGCTGCACCATCGGCGACAACAGCCTGATCGGCATCAACGCCGTGATCCTCAACCGCGCCGTCATCGGCAAGAACTGCCTGATCGGCGCCAATACGCTGATCACCGAGAACAAGCAGATCCCCGACGGTTCCATGGTGATGGGCTCGCCGGGCAAGGTGGTGCGTCCGCTCACGCCGCCGGAAATCCAGATGCTGGCGCTGAGCGCGCAGCATTACACGCACAACGCCAAGCGCTATCGCACCGAGCTCGCGATCCAGGAGGCGCCGCTCAGCGGTTGATGGCGCGCTTGCCCAGCTTGCGCTGCAGGGTGCGGCGGTGCATGTTCAGGCTGCGCGCCGCGGCGGAAATGTTGCCGCCATGCTCGGTCAGCACGCGCTGGATGTGTTCCCACTCCAGCCGGCGCACCGACAGCGGTTCGGGTTCGCCCGGCGCTTGGGGCGCGGGCGCTTCGCCCGGGGCATGACCGAAGGCGCGGACGATGGCATCGGCGTCGACCGGTTTGGGCAGATAGTAGGCCGCGCCCAGCTTGATGGCGTCGATGGCGGTGGCGATGCTCGCGTATCCCGTCAACACCACGATGCGGATACCGGGCTCGATGTCGCGCAAGGGCCCGATCAGGTTCAGCCCCGATTCGCCTTCCAGGAGGCGCAGGTCGAATACGGCATGGGACGGCCGGTGCTGTCGCGCCAGTTGCAGTGCCTGCGTGCCCGTCTGCGCCCAATGCACCGCATAGCCCCGGCGGCCCAGGGCGCGAGCCATGACGGACCCGAACACGTCATCGTCATCGACCAGCAGCAGGCTGGGTTCGGAAGCTTTCTGGTGTGGCATCCTCGGTCTCTCGCACCGCGTTTCGTGACAGCAGGGGCAGGGTGATTCGCGCGCAGCTCCCCCGTCCCTGGGCAAACTCCAGCGTCATTTTCCCGCCCATCCGCTGGATCACGCTCTGCGCCAGAAACAGTCCCAGCCCATGGCCGCCCGCCTTGTCGCTGGCACCCATCTGGCCCAGGCGGGGGGCGAGTTCGGGTGAAACCCCGGCGCCCTCATCGTGGATCGACAGGTGCAGCCACAGTGCATCCCAATCGATCGCGAGATCGATGGGTCGCGGGCTGGCGTCGGCGGCGTTGTTGAACAGGCTGACCAGCGACTGGATCAACGTCTCCTCGATGACCAGCTTGGGACCCGGAGCGGGTTTCCCCCATTTTTGATGCACGACATGATCGGGCCGCAACGCGGCGAAGCGGGCGAGCGCCTGTGCGATCAACCGATCGACAGGGCCCGCGCTCGCGCCTTCACCCCGCAGTTCGCCGCCGGCGGCCAGGATCCGCGTCAGGTTTTCGCGGCAGCGCAACACCTGGGATTTGAGCAGATCCAGATCGTCCTGCACGTCGGCCTCCGCCGGACATCGCTCCCGCAGTTCATCGACCAGCAGCGTCATGGTCGACAGCGGCGTGCCCAGCTCGTGCGCCGCGCCGGCGGCCAGCGCGCCCAGCGCCACCACCTGCTGGTCCCGCAAGGCCGCCTCGCGGGCACGCGCCAGTCCTTCCTCGCGTTCGCGCAGCTCATCGGCCATGGCGGCTACGAAGAAGGCCATGACGCCGGCCGCCAGGACGAAGCTGCCCCACATGCCCACCAGGTGCAGACTGAAATTGTCGTGCGCCATGCCCGCCGGATGCGGCAAGGGAACGTTCCAGAACATCAGGGCCGTGTAGCAGGCCACGCTGGCCAGCGCGAGGGTGCCGGTGTCCCGCGCCGGCAGGGTCGAGGCGGCCACCGCCAGGGGCAGCAGATAGAGCGAGGCAAAGGGATTGGCATGACCGCCCGTGACATAGAGCACGGCGGTGAGGCCCGCGATGTCCACCAGCAGGTGACGGAGGAACCGCGTCCGCGTGACGGGCGCTGCGCGCCGCGTCAACCGCCACGCGTCGAGGTTGTCCAGTGCCATCACCGCCAGGATCGACAGCGGCAGGCCCAGCGGAATGCCGAGCCCCAGGAGCCACTGGGTCATTCCGACCACGAGGGCCAGTCCGCCGATCGCCGTGGTTCGCAGCAGCATCAGCCGGCGCAAATTGTTGGCTGGCACGTGCGCCGAACCGGGAATGCGCAGGGGGGCGTTCATGTGCGGATTATAAGGGGATCGCTCGAGTGGCGGCTGCGACGAAATGTCGCGCCCCGGGCTCAGCCGGTCGTCGGCCGATCGTGCCGGTGCGCGGCCGGCCGCTGCAGAGCGTCCTCGACCTTGTCGCGGGTCACCCTGTCGGTCAGGCACTCGATGAGGCACAGCGCGAAATCCATGGCGGTGCCGGGCCCGCGTGAGGTGATGACAGGCCCATCGATGATCAGCGTGGCGGCCGGATCGAGTACCAGCCCCGGGACGCGGAGTGGCTCGAGGAATCCGGGGTAGGCCACGGCCCGGCGATGATCCAGCAATCCCAGCTGCGCCAGCACGGTCGGGGCTGCGCAGATGGCGGCGACCAGTCGGCCTTCGCCGATCTGGCGCCGGAGCAGGGTTGCCAGTCGGCCGTCTTCACCCAGCCGATGGGCCCCCTCGGCGCCACCCGGCAACACGATCAGATCGAAGGTCTCGGCGCCGATGGCGCCGAGCTCCGTATCCGGCAGCAAACGGACCTGCCGGCTCGCCGTGACGGGCCCTGCCGCGAGTCCCGCCACCGTCACGTCGATTCCGGCGCGGCGCAACAGGTCGATGATGGTCACCGCCTCGAGTTCTTCGCACCCCGCCGCCAGGGGCACCAGCACGCGTCGGACCGCCGTGGCCATCAGGCTGCCCTTACCGCCGCGTCTGCAGCAGCGTCATCCCCTTGAGCAGGTTGAGCGCTTCGTACAACTGGTAGTCGGCCGCCACGAGATCCCCATCGGCGCCGTCCGCGGGGCTCGATGCCGGCGTTGCCCCAGGCTTGGCTTCCGGCGCCAGACGTCCGCTGAGTTCGGATTCGCGAACCATCCCGATCGGCGTGTCGACCTTGCTGACCTTGACCGATTGCAGCGGGATATCCGGTTCGATGCCCTCGGCCTGGATGGAGCGACCGCTGGGCGTGTAGTAACGCGCCGTGGTCAGTTTGACGGCGTCGCCGCTGGGCAGGGGCAATACGGTCTGCACCGATCCCTTGCCGAAACTGCGCGCGCCCATGATCAGCGCCCGCTTGTTGTCCTGCAAGGCACCGGCAACGATTTCGGACGCCGATGCCGAGCCGCCGTTGATGAGGACCACCATCGGTGCGCCGCGCAGGCTGTCACCGGGGGTCGCCGGGAAATCCTGGCGGCTGGATTTGTCGCGACCCTGCGTGTAGACCACGAGCCCCGAGTCCTGAAAAACGTCGGTCACTTCGACCGCGGCGGTCAGCAGGCCACCCGGATTGTTGCGCAGATCGAGTACCACGCCACGCAGCGGTGCCTTGTTCTCTCCGACCAGCTTGGCGAGAGCGTCCTCGAGGTCCTTGCCTGCGTCGTTGCGGAACTGCGTGACGCGGACATAGCCATAACCCGGCTCCAGCAAGCGGCGCTTGATGCTCTGGACGTTGATGATGGCGCGATTGATCGTGACGACGAACGGGGCGTCCTGCTTTTCGCGCAGGATGGTCAGGCGGATGGGAGTGCCGGGCTCGCCGCGCATGCGGTTGACCGCATCGGTGAGCGTCATCCCTTTCACCTGGGTGTCGTCCAGCTTGATGATCAGGTCGCCGGCCTGCAGGCCGGCTTTCGCGGCCGGGGTGTCGTCGATGGGCGCGACCACCTTCACGAAGCCGTCCTCCATCTGCACCTCGATACCCAGCCCGCCGAAGCGGCCGCTGGTATTGATCTGCATTTCCTTGAACTCGCTGGCGTCGAGATAGGCCGAATGCGGATCCAGGCCGGAGAGCATGCCGCGAACGGCATTCTTCATCAGGGTTTCTTCCTCGACCGGCTCCACGTATTCCTGTTTCACCCGCTCCAGGATCTCGACGAAGTTGCGAATCTCGTCGAGCGGGACTTTCGGCGCCTTGGCCCGATCGGCGAATACGACCTGCCCGGCACCGAGGCCCACGCCCAGCAACAGGCCCAACAGGAGGAACCACCCACTGCGTCCTTTGAAATTCATGCTTTGCCCTTGAGTTTGGGAGGAGGAGGGCCCGCTGCCGGATGCTGCCTTTGCGGTCGGCATC